>JAFAMT010000301.1 GCA_019233085.1 Herbaspirillum sp. | reverse complement strand
CCGACCGTCATGATTGCCGAGAAAGTCGCTTCCAGCCTGCTTTCCCGGGCATGAAAAACGAAATTCCCGGGTGCTGGTCGATACGGTACTTATACGTATTGTAGGAATGGTACGACTCGGCTACTATGCGCCAAATATTAAAACGAGCTTCTCGATTCGCCAGGTAAAAACGACGGTTCCCGAATCCAAAAGATTCAGACCAACCGCAGCAGGCAGGCCTTGACGACCGGATCAACCGGCGCGGGCATCAAAGGGAAAGAAGAGACTATGACAGACGTCATTCTGGAGACACGGAACCTGACGAAGGAATTCAAGGGTTTCACGGCAGTAAGCGCGGTCAACCTGCAAATTGAGCGCGGTCACATCCATGCCTTGATCGGCCCCAACGGCGCCGGCAAGACCACCTGCTTCAACCTGCTGACCAAGTTCCTGGTGCCGACCTCGGGCCAGATCCTGTTCAACGGCCGCGACATCACCATGGACGCCCCTGCGCAGATCGCGCGCCAGGGCATCATCCGTTCCTTCCAGATCTCTGCCGTCTTCCCGCACATGAGCGTGCTGGAGAACGTGCGCATCGGCCTGCAGCGCAAGCTCGGCACCTCCTTCCATTTCTGGAAGAACGGCAACAGCCTGAAGCAGCTCGACGAGCGCGCCATGCAGCTGCTGGAAGAGGTGGACCTCACCAGCTTCGCCCACACCACCACGGTAGACCTTCCCTATGGCCGCAAGCGCGCCCTGGAGATCGCCACCACCCTGGCCATGGAACCGGAGCTGATGCTGCTGGACGAACCCACCCAGGGCATGGGCCACGAAGACGTGGACCGTGTCACGGCGCTGATCAAGAAGGTCTCGGCGGGCCGCACCATCCTCATGGTGGAGCACAACATGAGCGTGATCTCGGGCATCTGCGATCGCATCAGCGTGCTGCAACGGGGCGCGTTGCTGGCCGAAGGCAACTATGAAGAAGTCTCGCGCAACCCGCAGGTGATGGAAGCCTACATGGGCAGCACCTCCGCCGAACTGCAGGGAGCGCATTGATGAGCACCGCAACCATGAATGCCACCGTGAAGACGTCTACATCCAATGCGCCGCTGGTGCTGCAGATCAGCGACCTGCAATCCTGGTATGGCGAGTCGCACATCCTGCACAACGTCAACCTGAACGTCCACCAGGGCGAGGTGGTGACGCTCCTGGGCCGCAACGGCGCCGGTCGCACCACCACGCTGCGCTCCATCATGGGGCTGGTGGGGACCCGCAAGGGAAGCATCAAGATCAACGGCCAGGAAACCATCAACCTGGCCACCCACAAGATCGCCCACCACGGCGTCGGTTACTGCCCGGAAGAACGGGCCATCTTCTCCTCGCTCTCGGCGGAAGAAAACCTGATGCTGCCGCCCTTCGTCTCCAAGACCGATCGCGGCATGTCCATCGACGAGATCTACGAGATGTTCCCCAACCTGAAGGAACGTCGCAGCAGCCAGGGCACCCGCCTGTCCGGCGGCGAGCAGCAGATGCTGGCGGTGGCGCGCATCCTGCGCACCGGCGCGCGCCTGCTGCTGCTCGACGAGATCTCCGAAGGTCTGGCCCCGGTCATCGTGCAAGCCCTGGCGCGCATGATCACCACGCTCAAGGCCAAGGGCTACACCATCGTGATGGTCGAGCAGAACTTCCGTTTCGCAGCACCCCTGGCCGATCGCTTCTATGTGATGGAACACGGCCAGATCGTCGAGTCCTTCGAGTCCGCCCAGCTGGAGTCGAAGATGGCGACCCTGAACGAGTTGCTCGGCGTCTGATCCATTGCGCACGGACAGGACGTGCCGTGTGGGGTGTGCAGCACTGACGGTGGCACCAGCTTCGGCACGACAAGAATTTAACTATTTAGCCAATTAACCGATAAGTACGTTCGCGCAGACAGCGATGCTGTCTTCGTACCAATTGGGTTGTCTCGCATCAAAACCACTTAGCGGGCTTCATAACAGAGGAGATGAAAATGAAACTCAAGGCAATGGCACTGGCCGTCACGGCAGCAGCGGCAGCATTTGCGATGGCACCGGCTTCGGCCCAGATTTCGGGCGACGTGATCAAGATCGGCTTCATCACCGATATCTCGGGCGTGTATTCGGACATCGATGGCCAGGGCGGTGCGGAAGCCATCAAGATGGCGATTGCCGACATGGGTGGCGCAATCAACGGCAAGAAGATCGAACTGCTGGTGGCCGACCACCAGAACAAGGCCGACGTGGCTGCCAGCAAGGCACGCGAATGGTTCGACCAGCAGGGCGTGGATATGCTGATCGGCGGGACCAACTCCGGTACCGCCCTGGCCAGCGCCAAGGTCGCCGCCGAGAAGAAGAAGGTCTACATGCAGATCGGCGCTGGCTCGGCCCGCCTGACCAACGAAGAGTGCTCGCCCTATACCGTGCACTATGCCTACGACACCGTGGCCCTGGCCAAGGGTACCGGTTCGGCCGTGGTGAAGCAGGGCGGCAAGAGCTGGTTCTTCCTGACCGCTGACTATGCCTTCGGCCATTCGCTGGAAGCCGATACCGCCACCGTCGTGAAGGCTTCGGGCGGCACCGTGGTCGGTTCGGTCAAGCATCCGCTGGGCGCGTCCGACTTCTCGTCCTTCCTGCTGCAGGCGCAGAGCTCCAAGGCCCAGATCATTGGCCTGGCCAACGCCGGTGGTGACTTCATCAATGCGGTCAAGGCCGCCAACGAGTTCGGCATCACCAAGACCGCCAAGCTGGCCGGTCTGCTGGTGTTCATCAATGACGTGCACTCGCTGACCCTGAAGAGCACCGAAGGCCTGTACCTGACCGACAGCTGGTACTGGGATGCCAATGACGAGACTCGTGCCTTCGCCAAGCGCTACTTCGCCGTGCGCAAGAAAATGCCGTCCTCCCTGCAAGCCGCCGACTACTCGGCTGCGCTGCAGTACCTGAAGATCGTCAAGGAAATCGGCACCGACGATTCCGACAAGGTCATGGCAGCACTGCGCAAGGCCAAGTTCAACGACCTGTACCAGAAGAACGGCTACCTGCGCGCCGATGGCCGCGTGGTGCACGACATGTACCTGTACCAGGTCAAGGCGCAATCGGAATCGAAGTATCCGTGGGACTACTACAAGTTGGTGCAGACCATTCCGGCTGAACAGGCATGGACCACCAAGGCCGAGTCCAAGTGCGCCGCCTGGAAGTAAGCAGCAAGCAGTAAGGCAATCGGATCGACCCGCAAAATCTGTCATTTCTGTTCAAGCAGGGATGGCAGATTTTTGCTGTAGGCGATTGCGTTTTTCACCCATCTGGACGAACGGGTTTTTATGGAACTATTCGGCATCCCCCTGCAAGCCTTGTTGAGCCAGCTCCTGCTGGGCCTGGTCAACGGCTCCTTCTACGCCATGCTCTCGCTGGGCCTGGCAGTGATCTTCGGCTTGCTCAACGTGATCAATTTCGCGCACGGCACGCTCTATATGCTGGGCGCCTTCCTGGCCTGGATGGGCCTGAGCTATTTCGAGCTGAACTACTGGGTCATGCTCATCGTGGCGCCGCTCCTGGTCGGGGCCTTCGGCATCCTGATCGAGAAGACCATGTTGCGCTGGCTCTACAAGCTGGACCACCTCTATGGCCTTCTGCTGACCTTCGGCATCACGCTCATGGTCGAGGGCATCTTCCGCTCCGTCTATGGCGTCTCCGGCCAGCCCTATTCGGTGCCTGAGCTGCTGCAAGGCGCCACCAACCTCGGCTTCATGGTGCTGCCCAACTACCGTGCCTGGGTCGTGGCGGCCTCGCTGGTGGTGTGCTTCGCGACCTGGTTCGTCATCGAGAAGACCCGCCTTGGCGCCTACCTGCGCGCCGGCACCGAGAACCCCAAGATGGTGGAGGCCTTCGGCATCAACGTGCCACTGATGGTGACCCTGACCTACGGCTTCGGCGTGGCCCTGGCGGCCTTCGCCGGCGTGCTGGCTGCGCCGGTGATCCAGGTCTCGCCGTTGATGGGTTCGAACCTCATCATCACCGTCTTCGCGGTGGTGGTCATCGGCGGCATGGGCTCCATCCTCGGTTCCATCATCACCGGTCTGCTGCTGGGGCTGATCGAGGGGCTGACCCGGGTGTTCTACCCGGAGCTGTCGGCCACCGTGGTCTTCATCATCATGGCCATCGTCCTGATGGTCCGTCCGGCCGGCCTGTTCGGCAAAGAGAAATAATCGGAGACCGGCATGAACAAGAAACTCGGAATTGCAGTTCTGTTAATACTGGCACTGGCGGCCCCCTTCGGCATCTACCCGGTGTTCCTGATGAAGATGCTGTGCTTCGCATTGTTCGCCTGCGCCTTCAACCTGCTGATCGGCTATACCGGCCTGCTGTCCTTCGGCCATGCAGCCTTCCTGGGGTGGGCTGGCTACCTGTGCGGCCAATCCCTGAAGGTGTGGGGCTTGCCCACCGAGCTGGGGTTGGTGGTCGGTACTGCCACCGCTGCCGCAATCGGGCTGGTGATGGGTTTGCTGGCGATCCGCCGCCAGGGCATCTACTTCACCATGATCACCCTGGCGCTGGCGCAGATGCTGTTCTTCGTGGCCTTGCAGGCGCCGTTCACGGGTGGGGAAGATGGCTTGCAGGGCGTACCGCGCGGCAAGCTGCTGGGCTTCCTGAGCCTGGACAATGACATGACCCTGTACTACGTCGTGCTGGCCATCGCCGTGGCGGGCTTCGCCCTGATTGTGCGCACCATCAATTCGCCCTTTGGGCAGGTGCTCAAGGCGATCAAGGAGAACGAGCCGCGTGCCATCTCGCTGGGGTATGACGTGGCACGCTACAAGTTGCTGGCCTTCGTGCTGTCGGCGGCGCTGTCCGGGTTGGCGGGTTCCACCAAGACCCTGGTGCTGGGCTTCGAGACGCTGACCGACGTGCACTGGAGCATGTCCGGCCTGGTCGTGCTGATGACGCTGGTGGGCGGCCTGGGCACCATCGTCGGACCCATCGTCGGTGCGGTCATTATCATCATGCTGGAGAACAAGCTGGGCGATATCGGCACCTGGCTGGCCAGCGTCACCCACATCGACTGGTTCAATACCCTGGGTGATTCGGTGACCATCGTGACCGGCTTCATCTTCATCGTCTGCGTGCTGGCCTTCCGCAAGGGCATCGTCGGCGAGATCCTGGCGCTGGCCGGGAAGGGGCAGGTGAGACAGTCGCACTAGAGCACCAGACCCAAGCGCAGTACGGTCGTCTTCGGGCGACCAGGCTTACCGCCGGCAGGTCACCTCGTGTGATTTCCCGGCGGTAATTTTTTGTCCATCGTGTTTTGTCCACAGCGCTTGCCGGAGGGAAGGGGAACAGTGGAGACATGTTTCGCAACAGCGGGCGAAGGGGCTTATCTGTAGCTGATGCGGCGGGGAGGACAGCGGTAGAATAGGCGCCGCCCGTAGAGGCAAGCGGGGTCTGGTTTGCCGGCCGCTTGCGATCTTCGGCCAGACCCATCAAGAAAATCCATGCCTCATCTTATGCACAGCCATTTCCTCGTAAGTCCCCACGCTGCATCGCGCCTGATCCCCGTTGTCTTATGCACAGGGGAGGGTGGACATGCTTGATTACCTGGTGCTGTGCGTTGCAGCCTTTGTCGCCGGATTGATCGATGCCGTGGTGGGGGGAGGAGGCCTGGTGCTGGTGCCGACGCTGTTCTCGGTCTTTCCCAACACGACGCCGGCCACGCTGCTGGGGACCAACAAGGTCGCCGGCGTCATGGGTACCAGTGCCGCCGCGATCAATTTCGCCCGCAAGGTGGCAGTACGCTGGAGCACGGTGACCCCGGCGGCGATTGCGGCATTTGCGCTGTCTTTCTTCGGCGCCTTCGTGGTCACCCATATTCCCACCGACCTGATTCGCAAGGCCTTGCCCTTCGTGCTGATCGCGGTGGCGCTCTATACCCTGAAGAAGAAGGACTTCGGCACCACCCATGCCCCGACGTTGAGCGGCGCCCGCGAGATGATATATGCGGCCTTGATCGGTGCCGCCGTCGGTTTCTATGACGGTGTCTTCGGCCCCGGCACCGGCAGCTTCCTGGTCTTCCTGTTTGTGCGGGTGTTCAGCTATGACTTCCTGTCGGCCTCAGCGGTCTCCAAGTTCGTCAATATCGCGACCAACCTGGCAGCCCTGTGCTGGTTCGGCTATAGCGGGCACGTGATCTGGCAGCTGGGTTTGTTGATGGCCGTCTTCAATATCGGTGGTTCGTTGGTGGGTACCCGACTGGCCATGAAACATGGCAGCGTCTTCGTGCGTAAATTATTCCTGGTCGTGGTGGGGGCGTTGATTTTGAAGAGTGCTTACGATGCATTCCTGAAGTAGGGCAGTGCTCACATCTGAATGCACTGTTTCACGTGAAACAGTGGACAGTGAAAATGGAAGACGGAGCCGATGGCTCCGTTTTTCTTTGGGAGTGCATGAAAGAGTATGTGAAGGAAGTACATGAGCTGAAATCCCCATGTTTTCCTCTCCACTGTTTCACGTGAAACAGTACGAGCGATGTTTCATTGATCAGCTATAGCTATCGCCGAATCATCCTGATAGTGTCCAACAGGGTAGGTGAGTGCGGTAAACCAACAGCATATTCCGGGGTGCCGGGACCCTCCCCGCAAAAGACCTTATAATCTCGCCTCTGTTCTTACCTCTCCGCGAGGCCCGTATCATGCTATTCCCCACACATTTTGACGTCATTGTCGTTGGCGGCGGTCACGCCGGCACCGAAGCTGCACTGGCCGCAGCACGCATGGGCCAGAAAACCCTGCTCCTGACGCACAACATCGAGACCCTGGGCCAGATGTCCTGCAATCCCTCCATTGGCGGGATCGGCAAGGGCCACTTGGTCAAGGAAGTCGATGCCATGGGTGGGGCGATGGCTATCGCCACCGATGAAGCCGGCATCCAGTTCCGCATCCTGAACTCTTCCAAGGGGCCGGCCGTGCGCGCTACCCGCGCCCAGGCCGACCGCATCCTGTACAAGGCCGCGATCCGTTCGCGTCTGGAAAACCAGCCCAATCTCTGGCTGTTCCAGCAGGCGGTGGACGACCTGATGCTCGAAGGTGATCGCGTCGTCGGCGCCGTGACCCAGGCCGGCATCCGCTTTGCGGGCAGGGCAGTGGTGCTGACCGCCGGGACTTTCCTGGACGGCAAGATTCACGTTGGCTTGAACAACTACTCCGGTGGCCGTGCTGGTGATCCGCCGGCGGTCTCGCTGTCGGCCCGCCTGAAGGAACTGAAGCTGCCGCAAGGCCGCCTGAAGACCGGCACGCCGCCGCGCATCGATGGTCGCAGCATCAACCTGGCCATCCTGGAAGAGCAACCGGGCGACCTGGATCCGGTGCCGGTGTTCTCCGTCATGGGCAACGCCGCCATGCACCCGCGCCAGATGCCGTGCTGGATCACCCATACCAACAGCCGTACCCACGACATCATCCGTGGCGGCCTGGATCGCAGCCCCATGTACACCGGCGTCATCGAAGGCGTGGGCCCGCGCTATTGCCCCTCCATCGAAGACAAGATCCACCGTTTCGCCAGCAAGGATTCGCACCAGATCTACCTGGAACCCGAGGGCCTGACCACCCACGAGTTCTACCCCAATGGCATCTCCACCAGCCTGCCCTTCGACGTGCAGCTGGAGCTGGTGCGCTCGATGAAGGGCATGGAAAACGCCCACATCCTGCGTCCCGGCTATGCCATCGAATACGATTACTACGACCCGCGCGGCCTGAAGTCCTCGCTGGAAACCCGCCAGGTCCAGGGCCTGTTCTTCGCCGGCCAGATCAATGGCACCACCGGCTATGAAGAAGCCGCTGCCCAGGGAATGCTGGCCGGTATCAACGCCGCCCTGCAGACCCAGGGCCGCGAAGCCTGGACCCCGCGCCGCGATGAAGCCTATCTCGGCGTGCTGGTCGATGACCTCGTTACCCAGGGCGTGCAGGAGCCTTACCGCATGTTCACCAGCCGCGCCGAGTATCGTCTCTCGCTGCGCGAAGACAATGCCGACCTGCGCCTGACCGAGATCGGCCGCCAACTCGGTTGCGTGGGCGATGCGCAATGGGAGGCCTTCGAGAAGAAGCGCGAAGCCGTTTCACGTGAAATGGAGCGCCTCAAGTCCACCTGGGTCAACCCGCGCATCCTGGCCGCGGCCGAAGCCGAGCGCGTACTGGGCAAGGCCATCGAGCGCGAGTACAACCTGCTGGACCTGCTGCGCCGTCCCAACGTCAACTACGACAACCTGATGAGCCTCACCGGCACCGAAGGCCAGCCCCTGGCCGGCCCCGGCATCGAAGATGGACCGGTGCGCGAGCAGGTCGAGATCCAGGTCAAGTACGCCGGCTATATCGCCCGCCAGGCCAATGAGATCAGCCGCCAGGATCACAACGAAAACCTGAAGCTGCCGGCCGATCTGGACTACATGGACGTCAAGGCGCTCGCCATCGAAGTACGCCAGAAGCTCAACAAGCACCGTCCGGAAACCCTGGGCCAGGCCTCGCGCATTTCCGGCGTGACGCCGGCGGCGCTGTCGCTGCTGCTGGTGCACCTGAAGAAGGGCGGCTTCAAGCACGGCATCGCCAGCACGGACAACCAGGCCGCCTGAAGCGGCTGCCGATTCCACACCATTGTCGAACCAGATCAAGACCAAGGCATCAAGGATGAGCAACACTGTAGACCTGCAGCACCTGACCCGCACCCTCAAGGAAGGCGCTGCTGCGCTCGGCCTGGATCTCTCCGAGGCCCAGGTCGACAAGCTGATGGCCTACCAGGCGTTGCTGGCCAAGTGGAACAAGGTCTACAACCTGACCGCCTTGCGTGATCCGGCGCAGATGATGACGCATCACCTGCTGGACTCCCTCTCGGCCATGACCGCCTTCACCGGTGCGCAACGCGTGCTGGACGTGGGCGCCGGTGGCGGCCTGCCGGGCATCGTGCTGGCCATCTGGGCGGCCGAGGCGCAACCGCAGATGCACATCACCCTGGTCGATACGGTGCAGAAGAAGACCGCCTTCCTCAACCAGGTCAAGGCGCAATTGCAGCTGGGCAATGTGACGGTGCTGCATGCCCGCGTGGAGCAGTTGCCCATCGAGCAACAGTACGATGTCATCACCTCGCGCGCCTTTGCGGAACTGAAGGACTTCGTCACATGGTCGAACCACCTCCTGCAACAAGGTGGCAAGTACATCGCCCTCAAGGGGGTGCTGCCGCAGGAGGAAATCGAGCGCCTGCCGGTCGGCTGGAAGGTCCAGAGCATCCGGCCGCTGCAGGTGCCCGGCCTGGATGCCGAACGGCATCTCATCTTCATGGAAAGAGCGAGCTGATGAAAAAAAACCAGCAAGTCCTGGCTGCAGTCCTGGTATCGATGGCGACTCTCGCCACGATCACCCCGACCAACGCCCAGGAGGTCAAGACCGTCGCCAGCGTTGATCTCAAGCGCTATGCCGGCAAGTGGTACGAGATTGCCAAGATCCCCAACAGCTTCCAGAAGAAATGCCTGTCCTCGACCACGGCCGAGTACACCCCGCGCGAGGATGGCCAGATCGACGTGCGCAACCGCTGCAAGACCGCCGACGGCTTCGATGAAGCCCTGGGCGTGGCCAAGGTGGTCCCGGGCAGCAACAACAGCAAGCTGCAGGTGCGCTTTGCACCGGCCTGGCTGTCGTGGATCCCGATGGTATGGGGCGACTACTGGATCATGGAACTGGACGAGCAGTACAGCCTGGTGACCGTCGGCAGTCCCTCGCGTGAATACCTGTGGCTGCTCTCGCGCACGCCCACCATCAGCGAGGACCAGTACGAGAACGCCATCAACAACGCCACCAAGCAAGGCTTCGATACCTCGCGCGTGGTCAAGAGCAAGCCCTGATACGCCTTAAGGCGCATCAGCACGATCAACCACGGCACCGGACACAGGAGGCGGCACCATGCAGGCGTTGTTCCATTCCCTCGGCATCACCGATATCTGGCAACTGATTGCGGCCACCATGGTGTTCCTGCTGCTGCCCGGGCCGGGCACCTTCTGCGTGCTGACCTGCACCGCCAAGCGCGGCATGCGCGGCGGCTTCGCGGCGCAGGCCGGCCTGATGCTGGGCGATATCGTGCTCATGTTCCTGGCCGCCATCGGCGTGGCGGCGCTGCTGCACGCCAATCCCTTGCTGTTCCACGGCCTGCAATACATGGGGGCGGCCTATCTGGCCTACCTCGGCGCGCGTCTGCTGTTTGCAAGAGGCGAGGGCGGTGGTACAGTCGTACCCTTTTCCAACGCCGCGGAATTCCGACGCGGCTTCCTGGTCACCTTGTTCAACCCGAAGGCCATCGTGTTTTACATGGCGTTCTTCCCGCTGTTCCTGGACCCCGCCACGCAACAGGGCGCGCTCACCTTCGTCACGATGGGCGCGGTGATCAGCAGCTGCACCGCTTTCTACGGCAGCCTGCTGGTCATCCTCGGCAATGCCGCGGCCCGTCGCCTGGCGCACAATCGCACCATCGCCAGATTGGCTTCACGTGCGACCGGTGTATTCCTGATCGGTTTCGGCATCAAGTTGACCACGCAATAACGCTCAAATAAAAAGATATGGCAAAAATTTTCTGTGTCGCCAACCAAAAGGGTGGCGTAGGCAAGACCACTACCGCGGTCAATCTCGCTGCCGGCCTGGCCGAGTTGAAGCAACGCGTGCTGCTGGTCGACCTCGACCCCCAGGGTAACGCCACCATGGGCGCGGGCATCAACAAGGGCACGCTGGAGGCCTCGATCTACGAGGTCCTGCTGGGCATCTCCGATATCCGCAGCGTGCGCAAGCGTTCCGAGGCGGGTGGCTTCGACGTGCTGCCGGCCAACCGTGAGTTGGCCGGCGCCGAAGTCGAGATGGTCGAACTGGAGCAGCGCGAGGCGCGCCTGAAGAATGCCTTCACCGATGTCGCCGAGGACTATGACTTCATCCTCATCGACTGTCCGCCGGCGCTGTCCATGCTGACCTTGAACGGCCTGTGCTCGGCGCATGGCGTGATCATCCCGATGCAGTGCGAGTACTACGCGCTCGAAGGCCTCTCCGACCTGGTCAACACCATCAAGAAGGTACATGCCAAGCTGAACCCGGAGCTGAAGGTGATCGGCCTGTTGCGGGTCATGTTCGATCCGCGCATGACGCTCTCGCAGCAGGTCTCGGACCAGCTGGAACAACACTTCGGCGACAAGGTCTTCAAGACCGTCATCCCGCGCAACGTGCGACTGGCCGAAGCGCCGTCCTACGGCCTGCCGGGTGTGACCTTCGACCCCACCTCCAAGGGTGCGCAGGCCTATATCGCGTTCGGCGCGGAAATGGTCGAACGCATCAAGACGCTGTAATCACGCTCACGCATCGTTTTCATCAGGCAATCGCATGGCAACTCTACCGAAAAAATCCAAGGGCCTGGGACGCGGACTGGACGCGCTCCTGGGTGGCTCGGCCGATATCACCGAAGAAGCGCAGGCCCAGGGCTTGCCCACGGTGATGCCGGTAGGCGAACTGCAGGCCGGCAAGTACCAGCCGCGTACCCGCATGGACGAAGGCGCGCTCAATGAACTGGCCGCCTCGATCAAGGAACAGGGGCTGCTGCAGCCCATCCTGATCCGTGCCATCGGCAACAAGAATGGCCGCGACGTCTACGAGATCATCGCCGGCGAGCGCCGCTTCCGCGCGGCCAAGATCGCCGGCCTGACCGAGGTGCCGGTGCTGGTCAAGAACGTGGACGACCAGACCACGGCCGCGATGGCGCTGATCGAGAACATGCAGCGCGAGGATCTGAACCCCCTCGAAGAAGCGCAGGGCATTCATCGCCTCATCACCGATTTCGCCTTCACCCACGAGCGTGCGGCACTGGCCGTGGGTCGCTCGCGCAGCGCGGTGAGCAACCTGCTGCGCCTGCTGAACCTGGCCAAGCCGGTACAGACCATGCTTATGGCCGGCGATATCGACATGGGCCATGCCCGCGCGCTGCTGGCGGTCGATTCGGCCACGCAGATCCAGCTGGCCAACCAGATCGTGGCCAAGCGCATGTCGGTGCGCGATGCCGAGAAGCTGGTCACCCGTGCCTCGGCCGAGCAGGCCGCCAAGCCGCGCGAAGCCCGCGAGAAGTCGCGCGACATCGCCCGCCTGGAAGAAGAACTGTCCGACCTCCTGGTCACCCAGGTCAACATCAAGACCGG
>JAFAMT010000360.1 GCA_019233085.1 Herbaspirillum sp. | reverse complement strand
CAAGGATGGCAAGTCGCTCTTCGCCGCCTCGCCAGCCCAGGACCCGTATGGCATGGCCGCCGAGAGCGTGGCCATCGGCTATCAGCTCATGAACGGTCATGCGCCCGAGAAGAACGTCAAGCTGCTGCCGGTCAAGCTGATCACGCGCGATAACGTGGCCGACTACAAGGGCTGGGTGCCGGCCAACTGAGCTCGGGCCGGTACTCCTTCCTGCCCTGCCGGCACAAGTTGTCCTTGAACGGATGCGCTGGCAGGGCTTACTTCCTCCTGGAACCATGACCTCCACCCCGATATTGCAGATGAGCGGCATCAGCAAGTCCTTCGGCGCGACACGGGCGCTGTCGGACATGCACCTCAACATCCGTCCCGGCGAGATCCACGCGCTCATGGGCGAGAACGGTGCCGGCAAGAGCACGCTGATGAAGGTGCTCTCCGGCGTCCATGCCCCCGACCACGGCCAGATCCTGCTGGACGGCAAGCCGGTCACGCTGCGCGACCCGGCCGCCAGCCGTGCCGCCGGCATCAACCTGATCTACCAGGAACTGGCAGTGGCGCCCAACATCAGCGTGGCCGCCAATGTCTTCATGGGCAGCGAATTGCGCAACCGTCTGGGCCTGATCGACCACGCCGCCATGCGCAGTCGTACCGATGCCGTGCTGGCGCAGCTGGGTGCGGTCTTCAAGGCATCGGACCGCGCCGGTCGCCTCTCCATCGCCGAGCAGCAGCAGGTGGAGATCGCCCGGGCGCTGGTGCATCGCAGCCGCATCCTCATCATGGATGAGCCGACCGCGGCGCTGTCCGAACGCGAGACCGAGCATCTCTTCGGCGTGGTGCGCCGGCTGCGCGACGAAGGCCTGGCCGTCATCTACATCAGCCACCGCATGGCCGAGGTGTATGCCCTGGCCGATCGCGTGACGGTGCTGCGCGATGGCAGCTTCGTGGGCGAACTCTCGCGCGAGCAGATCGATGGCGAGCGCATCGTGCAGATGATGGTGGGGCGTTCGCTGGGCGAGTTCTACCAGCATCGCCGGCTCTCACCCGAGGAGCAGGCGCAATTGAAGACGGTGCTCCAGGTGCGCGGCGTGGCTGGCGGCAAGGTCAAGCCGGCGTCCTTCGAGGCACGCGCAGGCGAGGTGCTGGGGCTGGCCGGGCTGGTGGGTGCCGGGCGCACCGAACTGGCACGGCTGCTCTTCGGCGTCGATGCCAGGAGCGCTGGCGAGATCCTGCTCGATGGCGTGGCGGTGCAGATCGACACCCCGCGCGCAGCCATGCGCCGGGGTATCGCCTATGTGCCCGAGGATCGCAAGGGCCAGGGGCTGTTCCTGCAGATGGCGGTGGCGGCCAATGCCACCATGAACGTGGCGGGGCGCCATGCGCGGTTGGGCCTGATCCGGCGCCGCGCGCTGCAAGGAGTGGCCGGTGCTGCGATCAAGCGCCTCAACGTCAAGGTCGCCCATGGCGAGGTGCCGGTGGGCATGCTCTCCGGTGGCAACCAGCAGAAGGTATTGCTGGCGCGCTGGCTGGAGATCGCCCCGCGGGTGCTGATCCTCGACGAACCCACGCGGGGTGTGGATATCTATGCCAAGAGCGAGATCTACCAACTTGTCCACAGGCTGGCCGGGCAGGGCGTGGCGGTGATCGTCATCTCCAGCGAATTGCCGGAGGTGATCGGCATCTGCGACCGTGTGCTGGTGATGCGCGAGGGCAGCATCACCGGCCAGCTCTGCGGCCCCGACATCACCCAGGAAAACGTCATGCGCCTGGCCACCGATACAGGCGCAGCGCCTGCCTCCACTCTTCCTAACGAATCCCATGGCTGATACCAGGACCCCCATGATGCACAATGCCGATGCCGGCCCCCAGGCTGCGCCGCGATCCTCCTCCACCGCACAATGGCTGCTGCACCGGCTGGGCATGCTGCCGGTGCTGGTGGTGCTGTACCTGCTGTTCTATGCGCTGACAATCTATCTCAGTGGCGATGGCACCTCCAACTTTGCCTCCGCCGAGAACACCATGAACATCCTGCGCCAGGTCGCCATCAACCTGGTGCTGGCCGCCGGCATGACCTTCGTCATTCTCACCGCCGGCATCGATCTCTCGGTGGGTTCGGTGCTGGCCGTGTCGGCCGTGCTGGGCATGCAGGTCTCGCTGGGGGCGGCGCCGGGCTGGTCGATCCCGGTCTTCGTGCTCTCCGGGCTGGTGATGGGCATGCTCAATGGCGCCATGGTGGCCTTCCTCAACATCAATGCCTTCGTGGTCACGCTGGGCACGATGACGGCCTTCCGGGGCGCGGCCTACCTGCTCGCCGACGGCACCTCGGTGCTCAACAGCGACATTCCCAGCTTCGAATGGATAGGCAATGGCGACTTCCTCCATGTGCCCTGGCTGATCTGGGTGGCGGTCGCGGTGGTGCTGCTGTCCTGGGTCATCCTGCGCAAGACGGTGCTGGGCATGCACATCTATGCCATCGGCGGCAACCTGCAGGCAGCGCGCCTGACGGGCATCCGCGTCGGTCTGGTGCTGCTGTTCGTCTATGCCATCAGCGGCCTGTTCTCGGGGCTGGCCGGGGCGATGTCGGCCAGTCGCCTGTATGGCGCCAACGGTAACTGGGGCAGCGGCTATGAACTGGACGCGATCGCCGCCGTCGTGCTGGGGGGCACCAGCCTGATGGGCGGTGTCGGCACGATCTGGGGAACGGTGGTGGGCGCGCTCATCATCGGCGTGATGAACAACGGCCTGACCATCCTCGGGCTGTCGTCGTTCTGGCAATACGTGGCCAAGGGCGCGGTGATCGTGCTGGCGGTGATCCTGGACAAATGGCGTCAGAAGGACGCGACCCAATGAGGCCCCCCATGACGCAAGTTCCCGATGTCGAAAGCCTGCGCTTCCTGCAGGATCATGTGGCCAGCACGCTGGCCTTCTACGATCGCCATGCCATCGATCCGCAAGGCGGCTTCTATCACTACCTGAAGGACGACGGCAGCGTCTACAACCGCAGTCATCGTCATCTGGTCAGCGCCACGCGCCTGGTGTTCACCCAGGCCATGGCCTATACCCATACCGGCCAGGCGCGCTACCTGCAGCAGGCCCGGCAGGCGCTGGCGCAGATGGAGAGCTTTCGCCATGCCCAGGGGCCGCTGGCCGGATTGTTCGCCTGGACCACCGAGGCAGGCCGCATCGAGGATGGCACGGTGATGGCCTACGGACAGGCCTTCGTGCTGCTGGCCTATGCGCATGCGCATCGCATCGGCCTGTGCGATGAAGAGGCGGTGGCGCAGGCCTTCGAGCGGATGGAGACGGCCTTCTTCGAACCGCAGCAACGCGCCTACGCCGACGAGATCACGCCGCTCGGTGAGCGCATCGGCTATCGCGGCCAGAACGCCAACATGCACATGTGCGAAGCCTGCCTGGCCGCCTACGAGGCCACCGGGCGAGGCCGCTACCTGGAGCGTGCGCAGCTGCTCATCGAGCGTTTCGTCTTCGAGCTGGCACGGCAATCGCAGGGGCTGGTGTGGGAACACTATCGCCAGGACTGGTCGCTGGACGAAGACTACAACCGCGGCAATCGCGACAACATCTTCAAACCCTGGGGCTTCCAGACCGGCCACCAGACCGAATGGGCCAAGCTGCTGCTGATCGCCCATGGGCATGCGCCGCAGCCGGCCTATGTGGCGCGCGCGGCCGAGTTGCAGCGCGCAGCCTGGCAGCATGGCTGGGATCCCCTGTATGGCGGCCTGATCTACGGTTTCGGTACCGACTTGCGGCCCTACGATAGCGACAAGTACTTCTGGGTGCAGGCCGAGTCCTTCGCCAGTGCCTGGCGCTTGTGGCGCGTCACCGGCGCGGTGGAATTCCGCGACCAGTACCATGCCATCTGGGCGTGGAGCTGGGCGCATATGGTCGATCACCAGTACGGCGCGTGGTTCCGCATCCTTGCCGCCGATGGCACCAAGCTGGAGGACACCAAGTCGCCGGCCGGCAAGGTGGACTACCACACCATGGGCGCCTGCTGGGATGTGATGGCGGCGGGCGGATTGCGCGAGCAGCGCTGATCCGCGCCCCGTTCAGGGCGTCTTGAGGAAGACGCTGTCGTAGAGCTTGCGGATCTCGGCGGCCGAATCGGCATCGTGCCAGCGTTGCACGATGGCGCGGTAGTAGGGCTTGTCGCGGTGCGCGACGAGCACCTTGTCGACCTGCTCGATGACCTGGCGCCCCCATTCGTTCTTCGGACACATCACGCGGTTGAACACCACTTCGTCGGCTTCCTGCGTGGGAATGGCCACCAGCTCGCTGGGATGGCCCATGACGCTGGCCTGGTAGAAGGCCAGCAGGGGCAATTCGATCATGTAGTCGATACGCCCGGCCAGCAGCATGCTGATGGCCTCGACCTGTTCCGAGTAATTCTCCCGCGGGGGATAGGCGGCCAGCAGGCGGTCCACGGTCGGGCTGTACGAACGGTCACGCATCACCGAGGTAGTGAGCTGGCGGTTCTGCAGCAGGGCCTGCAGCGATTGCGGCGACCTGAACTGGCTTTGGCGGTCGCGGCGCACGATGACGCGCAGCGGCAGGAAGATCGAGGTCGGCAGCGAGAAATAGGCATAGGCTTCGCGCTCGGACGTTTTCAGCGCGCCGATGTAGCACCAGTGGCTGCCCTTCCTGATCTCGGTGATCACACGCGGGAAGGGCGCGGACAGGTCCACATGGTCGTACTGGGGCAGGTGCTCGCGGATCACGCCCAGGGTCAGGTCGAAGATACCCTGCTGCGCCCACTCGCCCTCGCGGATCATGTAGGGCGGTACGTGGTGCCGACCCCAGATGATCTGGTCGCCGGCCGTGGCCAGCAGGGTGGGCAGGGCCAGCAGAAGCAGGGCCAGGAACTGACGTAATGCACGATGCAACATGGCCGGCTTTCTTCGATAAACAGTCAGGCTAGGCGGGAATGTCCGCCACCAGGGTCTGGTTGCGTCCCAGTACCTTGGCACGGTAGAGCGCGGCATCGGCCGTCTGCAGCAGGGTGTGGAAGTCGCCTTCCGGATGCTGGGGCACGCAGCTGGCCACACCGACGCTGATGGTGATGCGACCGAACTCCGACATCCCGTGCGGGATGGCCAGGGCATAGATGGCTTCGCACATCTTGTGGGCAATACCGTTGCCGGAATCGGCATCGGTATCGGCCGCGATCAGGGCAAACTCCTCGCCGCCATAGCGCGCTACCGTGTCGCCGGGGCGGCCTACGGTCTGCTGCAGCGCCTGGGCAACCTGGCGCAGCACGGCATCGCCGGCCACATGGCCATAGTGATCGTTGTAGTGCTTGAACCAGTCCACATCGATGATGGCCACCGTCAGGGGACTGCCGGCGCGAGCGCAGCGGCGCCATTCCTGGGCCAGGGTCTCATCGAAGCAGCGGCGGTTGGGAATGCCGGTAAGGCCATCGGTCAGGCTGAGCATCTTCAGCTGGTCGTTGGCCTGTGCCAGGTCGCGGGTACGCTCGGCGATGCGCAGCTCCAGCGAGCGGTTCAGGGCGCGCAGGGATTGCTTTTCCTGCTCCAGCTGGTCGTAGAGCCGCTGGTTCTGCACCGTGTGCTTGCGCAGGCTGGCCAGCATGGCATTGATGGCATCGGCCAGGAAGTGCAGCTCATGCTGCTTCCTGCCGGGCAGCACGATACTGCTCTGGGTGTTGGGCTGGTTCAGGTCCTGCTCCCGCACGAAGCGGCTGAGCTTGGTGATGGGCTTGCCCAGCCAGCGCTGGAACACATAGAGGAAGATGAACCACAGCACCAGGGTCTTGATGATGGAGTTGATCAGGATCAGCGTAAAGCCGTAGGCCACCTTCTTGATGACCACATGGCGGCTGGAATACACCGTCCAGGAACCGATGTCATGGCTGACATTGTGCTCGTCGCGATACAGGATGGGAAAGCGATGGCTGGTGGAGGCATTGAGGAAATCGGCCGTCACCATGCTGCGCACGCCATCGGCATCGACGTGGATATGGCGGCCCTCGCTGTCGAAGACATTGCCGCGCGCCATCACCATCCGGCCCTGGGGATCCTCGATCTTCACGCCCGTGACCACCGGCAGGTTGCTGATGCCCGCCAGGGTGGCGCGTTGCACGTCACCCTGGAAGCGCCAGGTCGAGCTGGCCAGGCTGGCCCCGAAGGTCCTGTCCATGGCCAGCAGTTCGCTGTCGATGCCGGCCTTGGTGTGCTGGTAATCCGCGCTGAGCTGTATGCAGGTCACGATGAGCGTGACCACGAAGTAGCTACCGAAGATGATGCGCAGCAGATGGACAGCCAGGGAATTCTTGGAGAGCAAATTCATGTTCTTGCGCACTCTAGGCTATCGGTATGCTTTGCTCGAAGTGGAACAGGTTATGCGGGTCATACTTCTTTTTCAGCCGCATGAGCTGTGGCAGGTTGTCGCCATAGTAGGCCTTTGCCCAGTGCGGCAGCTCCCGGCTGGGGAAGTTGACATAGGACTGCGGCAGCATGAAGCGCTGCATGGCCGCGAAGTATTCCGACAGCCAGGCCTGCTGCCGGCGCACCACGTCGGGTTTGTCGATGGGCGCCCAGGCGCTTTCCATTTCAAAGATGTAGTTGGCGTTGCGATGCACGTAGGCCGTGGCGTCGGTGGCGACTTCCCTGACCTTGCCGCCGATGGCGAAGAGGATGCCCATGTTCTCGGGCAGCAGCGAGCCGCCCGGCCATTTCATCATCCACTGCAGCATGGTCTCCAGCGCCTC
>JAFAMT010000217.1 GCA_019233085.1 Herbaspirillum sp. | reverse complement strand
CGCATGCAGCTCGGGCATGCCATTGGCGCGCGGGCCCTGGAAGGTGATCACGGCGACGAAATCGCGGTCCAGCTCGCCAGCCTTGAAGGCCGCCATGAAGGCTTCCTGCGAATGGAACACCACGGCCGGCGCTTCCACCGTGCGGTGCTCATGCTTGACGGCCGAGACCTTGATGACCGCACGGCCCAGGTTGCCCTGCAACAGCTTCAGGCCACCATCGGCCGAGAAGGGCTTGGCGACCGTACCCAATACGGTGTCGTCACCGCTCTGGGCTGGCACATCCTGCCAGGTCACGGTGCCGGGGCGGCCATCCTTGCCCTCGCTGGCCAGCATCGGCTCCTTGCAGTGCTGGCGCAGCCCCTGGCCGAGGATGGTGGTGACGTCGTCATGCATGAGGCCGGCATCGATGAGCTCGCGCAAGACGAAACCGGTGCCACCGGCGGCGTGGAAGTGGTTCACGTCGGCGCTGCCATTGGGATAGATGCGGGTGATCAGCGGCACCACGGCGGAGAGCTTGTCGAAGTCATCCCAGTCGATCACGATGCCGGCGGCCTTGGCGATGGCCACCAGGTGCAGCGTGTGGTTGGTGGAGCCACCGGTAGCGTGCAGGGCCACGATGGCGTTGACGATGGCTTTCTCGTCGATCATGCGGCCCACTGGCGTGTACTGCGCGCCGAGGTCGGTGATCCTGGCGGCCTGGCGGGCTGCCTCGGCAGTCAGGGCATCGCGCAGCGGGGTGTTGGGGGTGATGAAGGCGGCGCCCGGCAGGTGCAGGCCCATGGCTTCCATCAGCATCTGGTTGCTGTTGGCGGTGCCGTAGAAGGTGCAGGTACCGGCGCCATGGTAGGACTTGGACTCAGCCTCCAGCAGCTCGGCACGGCCGATCTTGCCTGCTGTATAGAGCTGGCGGATCTTGACCTTGTCGCTATTGCTCATGCCGCTGGTCATGGGACCGGCCGGCACGAACACCGCCGGCAGATGGCCGAAGTGCAACGCGCCGATCAACAGGCCCGGCACGATCTTGTCACACACGCCCAGGTAGAGGGCGGCGTCGAACATGTTGTGCGACAGCGCGATGGCGGTGGCCATGGCGATGGTGTCACGCGAGAACAGCGACATCTCCATCCCGGTCTGCCCCTGGGTGACGCCATCGCACATGGCCGGCGTGCCACCGGCGAACTGGGCTACGGCGCCGGCCTCGCGGGCGGCTTCCTTCAGGATCTGCGGGAAGCGCTCGAACGGCTGGTGCGCCGACAGCATGTCGTTGTAGGCCGAGACGATGGCTAGCGACGGCGCCTTGTCTTCCTTCAACTTCAGCTTGTCATTGGCGGGGAAGGCCGCAAAGCCGTGGGCCAGGTTGGTACATGCCAGCGCACCGCGCTGGGCGCCCTTGCGGCGAGCCGCTTCCAGTCGTTCGAGATAAGCGGTCCGGTAAGGACGGCTACGTTCGGCGATGCGCCGGGTGACGCTGGCTAAGGTAGCGTTGAGAGGCATTGTCTTTTTCCTGTTAGCGTTAACAATGTAATTTTACTACACAATTTTCAACGAATGAAATCATACACTTAGAGCAGCGCAACATGCGCGGCACATGCATTTTTTCATTGCGCCTACAGAATCTGCACTAAAAGCCTTATCAGTCTGTGTTTGCGGGCTATCCGCCGTCTTTGCCCGACTTGTCATGACCGCGTCACAAACTGTAGTGAAATTACCATTCCGCACGCAATTGATGTATAGTTTCATCGTTGCACCAAGAATACGTATCGCGGCCGGCTGCAGGAAACGCATGCAGCCAGGGCTTGCCAGGCCACGACAGCCAACCGACACCAGACCATGCACACCACCGCACTGACCGACACGGCCGCCTTCAAGGCATTGCAGCAACATCACGTCCAGGCCGTGGACTGGCACATGCGCGACCTGTTCGCGCAGCAACCCGATCGTTTCGAGCGCATGCACGTGCGCGCCGCCGGCCTCCTGCTGGACTATTCCAAGAACCGCATCCAGTCCGAGACCCTGTCGCTACTGATGAGCCTGGCCCGCGAGCGGGGTGTGGAAGCGCTGCGCGAGGCCATGTTCCGCGGCGAGAAGATCAACTTTACAGAACATCGCGCCGTGCTGCACACCGCACTGCGCGCACCGGCCGGCGCCTGTGACGCCCTGGTGGATGGACACGGCGTGGGCGAAGACGTTCATGCCGTGCTGGACCATATCCGCGATTTCTCCGAACGCGTGCGCAGCGGCGCCTGGCGCGGCCACACCGGGCGCGAGATCACCGACATCGTCAACATCGGCATCGGCGGTTCCTTCCTGGGCCCGCAGATGGTCTGCACCGCCCTGCGCGACTACCGCCACGCGCGCCTGCAAGCCCATTTCGTCTCCAACGTCGATGGCCACGACCTGGAAGAGGTGCTCTCGCGTGTGGACCCCGAGACCACGCTCTTCATCGTCGCCTCCAAGACCTTCACCACCCAGGAAACCATGCTCAACGCCAAGTCGGCGCGCGCCTGGTTCCTGCGCCACGGCAAGGAGGCCGACCTGGCCCGCCACTTCGTGGCTGTCTCCACCAATGCCGCCGAGGTGACTGCCTTTGGCATCGATCCCGACAACATGTTCCCCTTCTGGGACTGGGTCGGCGGACGCTATTCGGTCTGGTCGGCCATCGGCCTGCCCATTGCGCTGCTGATCGGCTTCGACAACTTCTCGGCCTTCCTGGCCGGCGCCCATGCAATGGACCGCCACTTCCGCGAAGCCCCGCTGGAATCGAACATGCCGGTGATCCAGGCCCTGATCGGCATCTGGAACCGCAACTTCTTCAATAGCGAATCGCTGTCGGTGGCCCCCTATCATCAATGGCTGCGCTACTTCCCGGCCTACCTGCAACAGCTCGACATGGAGAGCAACGGCAAGCGCATCACCCGTGACGGCACCGCCGTGGGTGTGGCCACCTGCCCCTTCATCTGGGGCGATGTCGGCACCAACGGCCAGCATGCCTTCTTCCAGTTGTTGCACCAGGGCACCGACGTCACGCCCATCGATTTCATTGCCGTGCTGACACCCTCGCACCATCTTGCCGAGCACCAGGACGTGCTGCTGGCCAACTGCTTCGCCCAGTCCGAGGCCTTCATGCGCGGCAAGTCTGCCGACGAGGTGCGTGCCGACCTGGAAAAGCAGGGCGTGGACGAGGCGGAACTCCTGGCGCTGTTGCCGCACAAGACCTTCGACGGCAACCGCCCCAGCAATACCCTGCTGCTGCCGGAGCTGAGCCCGCACGCGCTGGGCGCGATGATCGCCCTGTATGAGCACAAGACCTTCGTGCAGGGCGCCATCTGGGGCATCAACAGCTTCGACCAGTGGGGCGTTGAGCTGGGCAAGGTATTGGCCAAGACCATCCACGCCGAGCTCAAGAACGAACCCGATCCGAAGCTGCACGACGCCTCCACCAATGCCCTGATCGCATTGGCACGGCAGGCAGCACAAGCGCGACAGGGCTGATGCCCGCCACGTAGTACAACGTAGATAACGCACACAGAGACCTTACCTACCATGGCTATTTCCGATTTCGATCTGGTTTTATTCGGCGGCACCGGCGACCTGTCGATGCGCAAGCTGCTGCCCGCGCTGTATGCCCGCGACCGCGCCCGCGACCTGCCGCCCGATGCGCGCATCGTCTGCCTCGGTCGTGACGAGAAGACCCGCGAGGAATTCCTGCAGCTGGTGGAAAAATCCGCCAAGCCCCACGTACCGGCCGCCAGCCTGGACGCGGCCGTCTGGGACCGCTTCAGCAATCGCCTGCAATATGCCTCGGTCAACGCCAAGGAAGGCGGCAGCTTCGATCACCTCAAGGACGCCCTGCGCGACATCGACGGTCTGGCCCGCGTGTTCTACCTGGCCACGCCGCCCAGCCTGTTCGCCTCGATCTGCGAAAACCTCTCCAAGGCCGGGCTGGTCACGCCGGCCTCGCGCGTGGTGCTGGAAAAACCGCTGGGCCGCGACTTGAAGAGCGCCCGCGACATCAACGCCCAGGTCGGCCGCTACTTCCAGGAATCGCAGATCTTCCGTATCGACCACTACCTCGGCAAGGAAGCCGTGCAGAACCTGCTGGCGCTGCGTTTCGGCAACGTGCTGTTCGAGCCGCTGTGGCGCCGTGAGTGGATCTCGGACGTGCAGATCACCATCGCCGAGGAACTGGGCGTGGGTGGCCGCTTCGACTACTACGACACCTCCGGCGCCCTGCGCGACATGCTGCAGAACCACCTGCTGCAACTGCTCTGTATCGTGGCCATGGAGCCGCCCGTGTCCAACTCGGCCGACGCCGTGCGTGACGAGAAGCTCAAGGTGCTGCGTTCGCTCAAGCGCTTTACCCCGACCACGCTGGCCATGAACGTGGTGCGCGGCCAGTACCGCGCCGGCCACGTCAACGGCGTGGCCGTGCCGGGCTACCGCAAGGAAGCCGATGCCAATCCCGAGTCGCGCACCGAGACCTATGTGGCGATGAAGGCCGAGATCGATACCTGGCGCTGGGCCGGCGTGCCCTTCTACCTGCGTACCGGCAAGCGCATGGCCGATTCGCTGGCCGAGATCGTGGTGCGTTTCAAGAGTGTGCCGCACTCCATCTTCGCGCACCAGAACGACACCCCCAACTGCCTGGTCATTCGCCTGCAGCCCGACGAAGGCCTGCACATGAACCTGATGGCCAAGCAACCCGGCGACGGTATGCGCCTGCGCCCGGTGGAACTGGAGCTGGACTTCCGCGAGAAATTCAAGACCCCGCGCATGGACGCCTATGAACGCCTGCTGCTGGACGTGCTGCGCGGCCACCTGACCCTGTTCATGCGCAGCGACGAACTGGAAGCCGCGTGGGAATGGGTGGAACCGGTCCTGAACCACTGGGAGCAGCAGGAAGCCGACCCCGTGCCCTACAACGCCGGCACCTGGGGTCCGGCCGCCGCCAGCGCCCTGATCGGTCGCGACGGGCTGCAGTGGCGCGAAGAAGCGCTGCCCGAAGTCTAAGCACCCCACCCGGCGACCATGTCCATGCTGCTCGACTCCATCCGCACCCACATCAACTCCCTCTCCAAGTCGGAGAAGAAGGTGGCTGCGACCATCCTCGCCAATCCGCAACTGGCGCTGGCGGAGAACCTGACGGCGCTGGCCAAGAACGCCGAAGTGTCGGAGCCGACCGTGATCCGTTTCTGCCGCGCCATCGGCTACGAGGGCTGGCATGACTTCAAGCTGAAGCTGGCACAAAGCCTGGCCCTGGCCCTGCCGGGCGCGGATGAGACGCTGGCCCAGGACGACCTGGCCGCCGATCTGGTCAACAAGATCTGCAGCCGCTCCATCAATACCCTGCTGGACCTGCGCAATCATCTGAACCCCGATGCCATCCAGCTGGCGCTGGACGTGCTGGCGCGCGCCAACAAGATCGAGTTCTATGGCCAGGGCACCTCCGGCATCGTGGCCAACGATGCCCAGCACAAGTTCTTCCGCTCCGGCGTGCCCACGGTGGCCTACTCCGACCCGCACATCCACAGCATTGCCGCCTCGCTGCTCAAGGCCGGCGACTGCGTGGTGGCGATCTCGCAGCGCGGTGGCAATGCCGCCCTGCTGCGCTCGATCCAGCTAGCCCGCAAGGGCGGTGCCGACATCATCGTGCTGGGTCCGTCCGGCACCCCGCTGGCCGAGCTGGCCACGGTGCTGGTGCCCATCGACCTGTCCTTCAACATCGACCCCTACACGCCCATCTCGGCACGCCTGGCGCACCTGGTGGTGATCGATATCCTGGCGGTGGGCCTGGCACTGCGACGGGGACCGGAATTCCGCAAGAAGATGCAGAACGCCCAGAAGTCGCTGCAGAAATTCGACATGCAATTCGACTCCTTCTTCCGCTGATCAGGAGGCGGCTTCAGATCAAGTGTCAGCGATTGGCCGACAGACAGGACAGCACGATTGCGTACAATGGCGATGTCCCTCATTCTTCCAACTTAGCAACAGGACTTTCCATGAGCCAGCTTGACCAGTTGAAGCAGTACACCACCATCGTGGCCGACACCGGCGACTTCCAGGCGATGAAGGCCTTCGCCCCGCAGGACGCCACCACCAATCCCTCGCTGATCCTCAAGGCCGTGCAGAAGGCCGAGTACCAGCCGCTGCTGGCCTCCGTGGTCAAGGCCAACGCCGGCAAGAGCACTGACGAGATCATCGACCGCCTGCTGATCGCCTTCGGCCTGGAAATCCTCAAGATCATCCCGGGGCGCGTCTCCACCGAGACCGATGCGCGCCTGTCCTTCGACACCGCCGGTACCGTGGCCAAGGGCCGCGAGCTGATCCGCCTGTACGAAGAAGCCGGCATCGCCCGCGAGCGCGTGCTGATCAAGATCGCCTCCACCTGGGAAGGCATCCGCGCTGCCGAGCTGCTGGAAAAGGATGGCATCCGCTGCAACCTGACCCTGCTGTTCTCGCTGCCCCAGGCGATTGCCTGCGCCGAAGCCGGCGTGCAGCTGATCTCGCCCTTCGTCGGCCGCATCTATGACTGGTACAAGAAATCCACCGGCCAGGAATACACCGGCAGCGACGATCCGGGCGTGCAGTCGGTCAAGGCGGTGTACAACTACTACCGCAAGTTCGGCTACGCCACCGAGGTGATGGGCGCAAGCTTCCGCAACACGTCGCAGATCGTCGAGCTGGCCGGCTGCGACCTGCTCACCATCAGCCCGGACCTGCTGCAGAAGCTGGCCGACACGGACGCCCCGGTGGAACGCAAGCTGAGCAAGGAAGCCGCCGCGGCAGCCGATATCACCCGCATCTCGCTGGACGAAAAGGCTTTCCGCCTGGCCTTGAACGGCGATGCCATGGCCACCGAGAAGCTGGCCGAAGGCATCCGCCAGTTTGCCGCCGATGCGGTCAAGCTGGAGCAGATCGTGGAAGGCTTGCGCTAAGCCAGGCCGCCCGCACGGGCGAGCAAGACAAGAAAGGCCGCATCGCCAGGACGATGCGGCTTTTTTTTTCACGGGCTCAAGCCGTGGGCAATCAGCTTGCCAGCATCTCCGGCAAGGCCGTGATCACCTTCTGGCTGCATTGGTCCAGGGTCTCGTTGACCCATTGCTGGACCATCAGGTAGTCATCCTTGGCCCAGTCTTCCAGCGGCAAGGCCTTTTCGGAGACGCGGTTGCAGGAGACCTCCACCAACGGGCTGAAGGTGAACAGTCCCGCGCTCTCCTTGCGCTTGTAGACGGACAGTTCGGTATTCATCTTGAACATGTTGGCCTCTTCACCGCTGAGGCTTTCATAGATCAGCGTCGAACTGCCACCGGCCACCATCACGGCGTTCTTGAATGCCCCCGCTTGCAGCTTCGGGCGAGACTGCAAGGCGCTGTTGACCTTCTTGCTCAACTGGCTGATGTAGTCGGTCGCCACCGGGTTGCGCACATGCTGGCGATCCTTGACGTCCTCGAATTTCTCGCCCTTGAGGTCTTCCTTGCTGAAACCGTTGAAGCCCAGGCCGCCACCCAGCGCGAACATGACCACGTTCAGTGCCACCTGGCCAGCCACTACATTCTGGGTATTCTTGGGACGCACGATGAAGACTTCCTCCGGCACCTCCTTGAGACGGGAGCCGTTGGAGAACTTGGTCGTATAGGCGACGCCGAGGATGGTCGCCGGCGCATCAGGCGCTGCCGAGGCCGCTGCCGAGGCCGCTGCCGCTGCTGCCGCCGCTGCTGGTACGGCCGTGACCGCCGTGGCAGTTGCCACCGGAGTCGGCGTTGCGATTTCGGTCGTAGCCGCTGCCGGCTGCGACGGGGGTGTCGGGGAGGCCACCGGCGCGGTCGCCGACGATTTGTCCGCTGGCGCGCTCGCGCAACCATTCAGGGCGACCAGTGCGGCCAGGGCAATAAGTTTGAGCTTCAAGGTCATATTATGTTTTCGTCAAAAAAAAGTTAAGACAATCCCCTGCCTCGACCTGCGAAGCATTTAATTCATGAAGTGAAAGGGAAAGACAGACGAAAATCGTTTTTTCGCTGAAGCACACGCCTGTAGGACTTGCCGGCGTGATGAAAAAATCGACTCCCCCGATGTCTGGAGCCTGAATATTAGTTTACATACATCAAGATTGTCTATAGGCAATCTTTCAACATTCAACCTCTGGCTTGATTTTCGATTCCGTAAAAACTAATACTCCGTACCTGCGCTGCCGTTGTCCAGGCAGGCAGGGCTCACGCCGAAGCAGGCATTGCCTCCGGGCCATGCCGGCGTCGGGCTAGGTCGAACTTGAAGAAGGACATGGCCGTCTGCAACAGGATGGCGCGACGGTTCAATTCCTCCGAGGTCACCGCCAGTTCCTCCGAACTCAGCGAATTCTGCTGGATCACCTGGGCCAGCTGGCTGGCCGCCGCGCTGATCTGGCTGACCGCCATGGACTGCTCCTCCGAGGCCCGCATGATGTCCTGCACCAGTTCGGAGGTACGGGTGATGGTGGGCACCATGGCCGCCAGCTGCTGCTCGGCCGCGCAGGCCAGGGCCACGTTGACGCGGGCCACCTCGTCGATTTCATGCGCGGCCGACTGGCTGCGCTCGGCCAGGCGCCGCACTTCCGAGGCGACCACGCCGAAGCCCGTGCCATGCTCGCCGGCGTGGGCCGCCTCGATAGTGGCATTGAGGGCTAGCAGGTTGGTCTGGTAGGCGATGTCATCGATGAGCGCGATCTTGCTGGCGATCTGCTGGATCGCCATGACCATCTGCTTGACCGCCTCGGCGCAGGCCTGCGCTTCGCTGGCCGCGGTCGAGGCGATCTGGTCGGTCAGGCGGGCATTCCGGGAAGTGCTGAGGATGGAGCTGTGGATCTCCTCCAGCGCCACGCTGGCCTGCTCCACGCCGGT
>JAFAMT010000278.1 GCA_019233085.1 Herbaspirillum sp. | reverse complement strand
GTGCAGGGGGGTGCCGGGATTGAACACCAGGCCGGCCTTGCAGCCGTTGTCGCGGATCAGTTGCAGCGAGCGGTCGATGTGCTCGGAGGCTTCCGGGTGGAAGGTGATCAGGTTGGCGCCAGCCTTGGCGAAGTCGGGGATGATGCGGTCGACCGGCTTGACCATCAGGTGCACGTCGATGGGTACCTGTACGTGCGGACGGATCGCCTCGCACACCAGCGGGCCGATGGTCAGGTTGGGCACGTAGTGGTTGTCCATCACGTCGAAGTGGATGAAGTCGGCGCCGGCGGCGGCGACATTGCGCACTTCCTCACCCAGGCGGGCGAAATCGGCGGACAGGATGCTGGGGGCGATACGGTAGGTCGGCATGGCGGTCAAGAAAGGATGGCTGAATCGGCTGGCCGCCTGCGGCGCTGGGCCGGAGGCGGCAAAAGCACTATTTTACCCTGCCAGGGGCGCATCGATGCGCTGGCGGAACGCTGCGGCTTGCGCTGCCTGCTGAATTCGTGTGCAATCTGACCTGTGCGCCACGCAGGCTGCCGCGACTTGCGGTACGCTGGCGCCAGTTTCATCCACAACACAGGAAATCCCATGGCAGCGTATGAGTTCACGGTGACGGTCAAGACCCAGTATCTGGAGGAGCAATCCGATCCATCGCGTTCGCATTACGTGTTCGCCTATGCCATCACCATCGTCAATACCGGCACGGTGCCGGCGCAGCTGATCTCGCGCCACTGGGTCATCACCGACGCCAACAACCACGTCGAAGAGGTGCGCGGACTGGGCGTGGTGGGGCACCAGCCCTTCCTGCAGCCGGGCGAGCAGTTCGAGTACACCAGCGGTACCTCGCTCAAGACACCACAGGGCAGCATGCACGGCGAATACTTCTGCGTGGCCGAGGATGGCGAGCAGTTCGACGCGCGCGTTCCGGAATTCGTCCTCTCGCTGCCGCGCACGCTGCACTGATGCACAGTGCTCCGTAGTGTTTGTGCGTTACTGCGGATATTTCAGCGCGACTCGCTGTCTGTGCCTTCTTGCGCACGCGGTGCCTGCCGCGTGACTGGCCTGCCGTTGTTTTCCTTGCGCCCTGAGAACATGGTCCACCAGACGATGAAGACCAGGACGAAAAAGGCGGCGCAGGCCTCCAGGATCAACCACAACATGAATCTGTCTCCGATGTTATTGAATCGTTTTGCCAAGCTTTCCGCGTTCAGGCGTTCCAGTGTACCTGTATTGGCGATCTCGGTCGCCGTCCTGCTGGCGGCCTGCCAGACCACGCCGCTCACCCCCGTCACCACCCAGCCGCCGGCCAAGCCGGTCGCCCAGCCGGGCCCGGCCCTGCGTGCCACCACCTTTGCCCAGCTGCCCGGCTGGGGCAATGACGACCTGCGCGAAGCCTGGCCGGCTGTGCAGTCCTCCTGTTCGGTGATGGTCCGCAAGCCCGAATGGCGTGCCGCCTGCAGTGCGGCCCAGCAGGTCAATGCGAATGATGTGGGCTTGCTGCGCGCTTACTTCGAAACCTATTTCACGCCTTACCAGCTCTTCAATCCGGACGGGACCGATACCGGCCTGGTGACCGGCTACTACGAACCGCTGCTGCGTGGTTCGCGGCGTCGCATGGGGCCTTACCAGACGCCGCTGTACCAGGCGCCGGACGACCTGCTGACCATCGACCTGGCCAGCGTCTATCCGGAACTGAAGAACCAGCGGCTGCGCGGCAAGCTGGTCGGTCGCAAGGTGCTGCCGTATCCGACTCGCGCCGAGCTGATGCAGGGCAATGCTCTGGCCGGCAAGGAAATCGTCTGGGTGGATGATCCGGTGGAAGCCTTCTTCCTGCAGGTGCAGGGCTCGGGACGCGTGTACCTGCCCGAGTCCAGGGAAACCATTCGCCTGGCCTATGCCGATCAGAATGGACGCCCCTACAAGTCCATCGGTCGCTATCTGGTGGACAAGGGCGAGATGGATCTGGCGCAGGCCTCGGCCCAGAACATCAAGGCCTGGGTGCAGGCCAATCCGGCGCGCAAGGAGGAGTTGCTCAACAGTAATCCCAGCTATGTCTTCTTTAAGGAAGAGAAGCTCCCCGATCCCTCCAAGGGGCCCAAGGGCGCACAGGGTCTGCCGCTGACGCCGCAACGTTCCATTGCCGTCGATCCCCAGCATGTGCCGCTGGGCGCGCCGGTGTTCCTGGCCACGACCTTGCCCAATAGCGAGCGAGTGCTGCAGCGCCTGGTGGTGGCGCAGGATACCGGTGGCGCCATCAGGGGCGTGGTGCGGGCCGACTACTTCTGGGGCTTTGGCGACGAGGCTGAGGACCGCGCGGGTGCCATGAAGCAGCGCGGCATGATGTGGGTGCTGCTGCCCAAGGGAATGGCCCCTCCCGGCGGCAACTGAGCATTGTTGATTTCCAATCGGAAACAAAAAAGCCTGATCCTGTGATGGGATCAGGCTTTTTCATTGATGGCCGGCGGCTAGCGCAGCACCAGTACCGGAATGGTGGAGTGGGCCAGCACCTTCTGGGTCTTGCTGCCCAGGAACACGCGTGACAGGCCGCTCCGTCCGTGGGAAGACATGAAGATCGCGTCGCAGCCATGCGCCTGGGCCGCCTTGATGATCTCCTCATCCGGGTTGAAGGACAGCGTGATCAGCGTCTCGCAGGCTACGCCGGCCGCGGCTGCGGCGTCCGAGATCTTCTGCAGATGCTGGGTGGACAGCGCCTTCATGTTGTCCTCGTACAGTACCGGATCGATCGCCATCGCACTTTCGGCCAGCGGCGAGAACGGGTAGGGCTCGGCTACCGAAATGGCCACCAGGCGGGCGCCACAGTGCTTGGCGTAATCCACCGCCATCGTGATGGCCTTGTCGGAGCGATCCGAGCCATCGGTCGGCACGAGAATGGTCTTGAACATGATTGCCTCCTTTTTTTGGGGTGAATGGGGTGATGCCATGAATTCAATATAGCCCCGCCTCACCTTGCCCGCATGAAATTCTTGGCAGACATTGCGCTAGGTCGGATTTGTTGATTATTCTGCGGTATCGCCGCACCGGGTTCGTGCCACGACGGGGCGGTCTATCGATTCAATACAAGAAGGAGACTTGCATGAGCTACGAAAATATCCTTGTCGAGACCCACGACAAGGTCGGCCTGATCCGCCTGAACCGTCCCAAGGCGCTCAATGCCTTGAATGATGGCCTCATGACCGACCTGGGCGCAGCCCTGCTGGCCTTCGATGCCCAGGACGAGATCGGTTGCATTATCGTTACCGGCAGTGAGAAGGCCTTTGCGGCCGGTGCCGATATCAGCGTCATGGCGGGCTATAACTACATGGATGTCTTCCAGGGCGAGTTCATCACTCGTAACTGGGAAACCCTGCGTCGCATCCGCAAGCCGGTCATTGCCGCGGTGGCGGGCTATGCCCTGGGTGGTGGCTGTGAACTGGCGATGATGTGTGATTTCATCATCGCCGCTGACAATGCCAAATTCGGCCAGCCGGAGATCAAGCTGGGCATCGTCCCCGGCGCCGGCGGCACCCAGCGCCTGCCGCGCGCGGTGTCCAAGGCCAAGGCGATGGACCTGGCGCTGACCGGCCGCATGATGGATGCCCAGGAGGCCGAGCGTGCCGGGCTGGTGTCGCGCATCGTGGCGGCCGACAAGCTGCTGGAGGAGGCGATGGCAGCGGCGGTCACCATCGCCGAGATGCCGCGCCAGGTGGCGATGATGGTCAAGGACTCGGTCAACCGCGCCTATGAGACCACGCTGACCGAGGGCATCAAGTATGAGCGTGCGTTGTTCTACAGCTGCTTTGCTACCGAAGACCAGAAGGAAGGGATGAAGGCCTTCCTGGAGAAGCGTCCCCCGTCGTTCAAGAATTGTTGAAGAGGCTGATGCCGGCGTTCTCCGCCGTTTTTAGTCCGTTGAAAGAAAAATAAATGGCCGCCCGTCAGGGCGGCCATTTATTTTTTCTTGCGATCAGGATTGCAGTAGATGGCGAAAAGCCACGCCAGCATTGGGTTTTCGGCCTGTTGCGAGGAATGGTGAGGTCTCTCGTCTAAATTATTTTCAATTATTTTTCAAAAAGCACTTGCGCACCGCAGAGTCGGTTGCTATAGTTCGCCCCCTGCTGCTGACGAACACAACGATTCGCAGCGATGCAAGCAGCGCCAGGCGCGTTTGCACAGACAAGATCTTTAAAAATTAACAGCCGATAAGCGTGGGCGTTTAATGAAGTGCGACAGAACCTCGGTTCTGGAAACTTTAAACATTAAATGCTCACAAGAAATATAGGTAAGATCGCAAGAAATTATCTGTCAGTATTTTGAGAGAGCGATACCCTTCGGGGTAGCCAGAAATGGCACAAAACAGAGATTAAACTAAAGAGTTTGATCCTGGCTCAGATTGAACGCTGGCGGCATGCCTTACACATGCAAGTCGAACGGCAGCATAGGAGCTTGCTCCTGATGGCGAGTGGCGAACGGGTGAGTAATATATCGGAACGTGCCCTAGAGTGGGGGATAACTAGTCGAAAGATTAGCTAATACCGCATACGATCTACGGATGAAAGTGGGGGATCGCAAGACCTCATGCTCCTGGAGCGGCCGATATCTGATTAGCTAGTTGGTGAGGTAAAAGCTCACCAAGGCGACGATCAGTAGCTGGTCTGAGAGGACGACCAGCCACACTGGGACTGAGACACGGCCCAGACTCCTACGGGAGGCAGCAGTGGGGAATTTTGGACAATGGGGGCAACCCTGATCCAGCAATGCCGCGT
>JAFAMT010000162.1 GCA_019233085.1 Herbaspirillum sp. | reverse complement strand
CGCGACGAAAAGCGGACTTATTTGACAGGAGCCAATCATGGCCAGCAAGAAAATCGCATCGGTATTGATCGCCACCACCCTGCTCGCATCGGCTGCCGCCGTCAGCACGCCTGCCATGGCGCATGACCGGGGCGGCGACGGTGTGGCAATCGCTGCCGGCATCATCGGCGCCGTCGCTATCGGCTCGCTCATTGCCAACGCCAATTCGGCGCCGGTCTACCAGGCCCCGCCGCAGCAGGTCTACTACCAGGCCCCGCAGCCGGTGTATTACCAGCCGCCGCAACAGGTCGTCTATGAGCAGCCGCGCTACTATGAGCAGCCGCGCTACTATGCGCCGCCGCGCCCGGTGCGCTATGTCGAACGTACCGAAGTGCGTACCTATCGCTACGACGATCGTCCGGACTATTACTACTACAGCCGCTGAGCGCAGGCATCCGCCGTCTTGAGGAAAAAAGGGCGACCGCGAGGTCGCCCTTTTTTCGTCTGTGCCGCCCGTTGCGCAGCGGATCGCTGGCGCGGAATAAGGGGAGACAAATTGACAATTTGGTCGCAAAATGACGAGCAACGCAGGACAAACCGTCGTTGAACGATGATTCCTATCCAAGCGATGAACAGGAACACGCCAAGTCACGCAATGCGAGCCGATATCACTGTCGACGATCTTCGCTCGGCCCTGGCGGCGGGCCAGTTCTGGCCAGCCCTGCAACCGCTGGTGCATCTGCGCACGCGCCGCATTGCCGGCTTTGAAATGCTGGCACGCTGGAGTTGCCCGGTGCGCGGTCTGGTCGCGCCGGTCGATTTCATCGCGCTGGCCGAGGAGAGCGGCTTGCTCGACGACTTGCTGCTCAATCTCTTTGCCAGTGCTACCGACGCCATGCGCGACTGGCCCGAAGAGGTGAGGCTGGCCATCAATCTCTGTCCACGGCAATTGCTTGACTCCCGGCTGCTCGATCGCCTGCTGGCCGTCATGCAGGCGCGCGGCCTGCCCGTTTCGTGCCTGCAACTGGAAGTGACCGAAAACTCCCTGGTACAAGACCACGAGCGCACCTTGCAGACCCTGCTGGCGGCCAGGCACGCCGGCGCCACCCTGTCGCTGGATGACTTCGGCACCGGCTATTCCAGTCTCACGCGGCTGCAAGCCTACCCCTTCGACGAACTCAAGATCGACGCCAGCTTCGTGCGTACGATGGACCAGGATCCCGACAGTTTTCGCATCGTGCTGGCGGTGGCCGGCCTGGGCCGCAGCCTGAAGCTGCATGTCGTGGCCGAAGGGATCGAGACCGAGCACCATGCCGAGTTGCTCAAGCGCATGGGCTGCGAAATCGGCCAGGGCTTCCATCTCGGCCGCCCGATGCCGGCCGACCAGGCCAAGGATCTGCTCATCGCCAGCGGAGTATGGCGCCAGCGCGAGGCCAGCCTGGACACGTCGCCCTTCCAGCGCTGGCACCAGCTGGAATCGCTCTATCGCAGTGCGCCCGTGGGCTTGTGCTTCCTGGATCCGTCGCTGCGCGTGGTCAGCGCCAATGCGATGATGATCGATCTCCTGGGCGCCAATGCCGGGGCCGAGCTGGAAGGATCGACGGTGGCCCTGCTGCTGGATAGGGCCGAGCACCGGCCCCTGCTGGAGATGATCGACCAGGTGCTCTCTGGCGCCGCCGTCGCCCCCATCGAATTCTTCAATTCCCGTACCGGGCGTACCTCCTTGCTGGCGTTCCAGGCGGTGCACAGCGTTCCCGGCGAACTGCTGGGGGTGTCAGGCGAGGCCGTCGACATCACCGACCGTGTCGGCGCCGAGCACATGGTGCGCGAGAGCGAAGAGCACTTCCATCGGGTCATCGCGCTGTCTCCCAACATCCCGTGGGCGGCCACGCCAGATGGTGTGGTGGACTACATGGGGCCGACCTTTGAATGGCAGCCGGCCTGGAGCAGCGTGCAGCGCCACCAGCACTGGCTCACGCGCATGCCCGAGGAGGATCGCCTGCGCGTACGCCGCGAATGGCTGGACAACCTGCCCTCGGGCCGGCACTTCTGCACCGAGTTCCGCATCCTCTGGCCTGACGGCCAGTGGCGCTGGATGCGCAGCCAGGCCTCGCCACACCATGGTCCTGATGGAGAGATCGTGCGCTGGTATGGACTGATCGTGGACATCAGCGATGAGCACCGCATGCAACGCCGCATTGCCGAGCTGGAAGAACGCATCCGCCAGCTGGAGCAGGGGCCATCGGCGGGGCCGGCGCAAATATAAGATAATGGCAGGCTGTGTCACATTAGCTATCAAAAGGAGTCGCCAAGTGAGAATGCTGCATACGATGCTGCGCGTGGGCAACCTGGATCGTTCGATCGATTTCTATACCCAGGTACTGGGCATGAAACTGCTGCGCAAGAATGACTATCCCGACGGGAAGTTCACGCTGGCCTTCGTCGGCTATGGCGATGAACGCGACCATACCGTACTGGAACTGACCCATAACTGGGACACCGAATCCTACGACCTCGGCACCGGCTACGGCCACATCGCCATCGAAGTCGAGGATGCCTACGCCGCCTGTGACGCGGTCAAGGCCAAGGGTGGCGCAGTCACCCGCGAAGCCGGCCCGATGAAGCACGGCAAGACCGTGATCGCCTTCGTCACCGATCCGGACGGCTACAAGATCGAGTTCATCCAGAAGAAAGAGCACTACAACGCCGCCGACTGAGGCGCGCGCCTGTCAGCCTGCCAGCCCGCTCATGCGGGCTTTTGTATTTTGGTTATTTGCTTTTCCCGTGTTCGTGTTCACGGTTGCAGCGCATGATCCTGGGAAATTTTTCCTTCTTGTTTATCGAAAATATCGAAACATCAGCTGAGCAATAGCAGGTGCAACTTGACGCACCGGCTCCTTGGTAAAGAAATTGGTCTTTGTCGTTTGATCAGTACTGTTCGGAACTACAGCCAGAAATTTCCCACTCAATTCGGCGCTGGTCTTTTCCTGTCGGGTTTCCCACATATCAAGGAATTGTTCCTTGCTGTAGGTACGATTGCCCAGGCTGGGGTCGGCTAGCCAGACAGTATGCTCGTCGATGCCGCGGAGCACGGAGAAATGGTCATCCTTACGGTATCGGAGATACACCACCACCGGTACTCTCAGCCTGGCCAACTGCTCGTAGGTGGCTGCAAAACCCTGCGCTTTGAAGCCGAATCTGGGTAGTGCTCTTTGCATGTCTTCGAAAGACGCCCGCATATCCCCTTTGTTCATTGCATCTAACAGCATCTCTTCGCTCAATGACTGACCATAGAATTCATTGAGCAACGTGGCCAATGCAGCCGCACCGCAGGAATAGTCCCGATCCTGTTTGACGACCTGCGCATCCCGTCGCGATTTCCAACTCTGTATAGGAATCTGAATAGAACCAGCCGGGATTTCGAATACGATTTTTTCCCGATTCAGAGAGTTGGTCACATCGGACGCACAGGTGGCGTCGGTATTGAGAACGCAGCCAAGCGCGATGAGGCGGACGACTGTATTGCCATTCATTTCGCAATCTTCTTTCAATCGCTTAGTCGACTAAGGTTTTTCCTGTGAGCGAAGGGTATCTTCCTGACGCATTCTTCTTTTCCTAATGATGTAATCCAGCAGTAAGAACAGATATGTGCAGATTGATAAACCAAGCGAGATAAGCAACAAGCCACGCCACATATTGGGGTGAGGTCTCGGAGCAGGTGAAAGGAATTCGTATACCCCAAAGAGTAGGAAAAATACGCAGCCAATGGCAACCGAGAGTGTGACCAGATGCCTATGATTCCGCAGGGATTTCCCTTTGATGGCAGATCCTGTTGCCAATCCGGCCAGCGCTTCCATCGTTGCCGTCAATAACTCAAACATTTTCGTTGACCCTTGCTAAAACCATCCCAAGTTGCCGCTAGCGAGCCAGGCAGAGAAAATTTGCGGCCTACCTGACTCGCTGTTGCTTATCTTCGCCAGACCGTATTGGCGCTAAAATTTGCGGCAGCACTATTGAACCGCCAGATATTTGCTCCTGCATTTGTCAGGCTAGGGATGAAACGGGCACCTCCGCTTGCCAGACTACCCAGGGCACCGAAACCGCCTCCGATCAATGCCCCCGTTCCCACGTTGCCTAGGAAGCTTGCAGTGTTCCAGGCATAGTTCCCTCTGTAGTACCCCCAGCCATATCCTGCGGCACCAATCGCACCACCAATTGCAAATTGGACCCATGCTCCCTCGGTCTCTTTCATTTCATCCCCGGAGAGCTTGACCAATTGAAGCGGATATTCGCCTTGCTCAAATAGCGTTTGCGTATCTACCTCACTGAACTGAGGTACGTGCGGAACTTCAGGCCGCTCGTTGGCCAACACAGGAAAAGTGACACATGCGGCAACGAAGAAACCTAGTACGTTCAACTTCATTTCCATGACAACTCCTACATTAAGATCGTTGAGGGCAATGTCGCAATGCGAAGCATCAGAAGGTATGCAGGCAATTGAGTCTCAGGTCTGCCCCGTTTGAACCTGAAACGTTCGATTTGAAAGTGAGGTTCAATATGGTCTCCTTAGAGACTCCATAACCCACTCCCAGAATCAGATCGCTGCTGGTGCGCCGCACTCCCTGGCGGCTGCGATCCCGGACGTCTGCAGCGCGGCTGGTCCACTGCATACCGGTTGTCAGCGTCACTCGATCATTTGCGGCAAATGCTGCACTGGGATTGATCAGCAACAGATTCCCTGGTTTGAAGTTCTGGCGACCGTCTTCACGCTCCCGATTGAGACGGTAGGCTGCCGTCAGCGAAAACACCATCGGATCAATTGCTCGGTATGTGGTTACACCGAAAAGCATTGACCTGAACGAGCTGCTGCTTGATGTATGTCGTTCTCTAAGAGCGATCTCCGAGAATCCCAAGAGAGCCGGTGTGTGATCGTCGCTCTTGAACTGGTAGTTGATGCCCGTCCAGGCATCGACAAAATGATGTTCGCTATTACTGTTGGTGCTGGAAGGAGTTGTCGTACGCGAAGCTTCGCTTAAATAGGATGTGCGGACATAGATTTCTGCTCTGTCGGATAAACCGTATCGCAACCCCGCAGTCGCCACCATGGAATCGGTATTGCCGCGATTCTCTTCAATCAGCGTGGGTAGACTGATGAATGACGTTAAGCCGGTCTGGATGAGGACAGGTTCTCCGGTGGATATCCCCTGATTGTCACTGTTCGCGTAGGACAATGAGATGTCCAGTTTGATTTTTCCCTTGTCGGTGACGAGATCTTCCACTGTCAATGGAAGCGCAGCACTCGCGTAAGATGAGAAAAAAATGAGTGCAAGCAATAGCCAAAGACCATTTGTTCGCATGGGATATCCTCTCGTATCTGGGGGGAAACCTTGAGCCGTAGATTCAACACCAGCATCGATTGACAAGTGGACAGGGGGGATGTCGTTGTCCTCTACCTATACGGTTTCTCGTCGTTCAGGTGATCGATCGAAATTGAGCTGGGAAGCGGACGGATCATCCCATGGCCGACGAGTAGCAACGTTTTAGCGGCCTAATAAAATAAGTTTTATCGACAATTTTTGGTGTGCTCGCTGCGTTCTTTTGACGAATCCCGCTTTTGTATTGATGGGTGGCGCAGGAGTATCGGAGTGGAGAGTTGCAGGACGCAGGAAGTCACGGAAATCATTGATTTACAAGACTATTCAATTTGCCGAAAATAGAACGTGCTTAGCTACCTGAATGGCAATGTGGGATACAACCAGAGAACGGAGCACCTTGGTGTCGCCGGTGGAGGTGTTCAGTCATCATTCTGCGAGCTAATTTTTTAGAAGATATCTGGTAGTCGCAATCGTATCCAACTACCTTTCTATTTATCCACGTGAGCTGCAGGAACGCACCTTGAGTCTCTACCACCTCTCCCTCCGCCATCTGCGCCGTCTCTGGACCGAGTACGGCATCCTCTGGAGCGGCGCCATCCTCGTCGGCCTGGTGGCGGTGCTGTACGCTCAGGCCATCGAGGCCGGCTTCGGGGTCTTCCGCGCCATCGAGCATCGCTCACCCTGGCTGCCGCTGCTGATGACGCCGGCGGTGTGCGCCGCCTGCGTCTGGCTGACGCGGCGTTTCTTCCCCGGGTCGGAGGGCAGCGGCATTCCCCAGGCCATCGCCACCCTGCACGGTGATACCGCCGAGCGCGGCAATGCCCTGCTGTCGATACGCGTGTTGCTGGGCAAGATCGTCTTGTCGGTAGTGGCCATCGCCGGTGGCATGACCATCGGTCGCGAGGGACCTACGGTGCAGATCGGTGCGGCCATCATGTACAACCTGCGCCGCTTCTATCCCGCCGGCTACGGCCACATGGAACGCCGCCTCATCCTGGCTGGCGCCGCAGCGGGTCTGGCGGCGGCTTTCAATACGCCGCTGGCGGGGATCGTCTTCGCCATCGAAGAACTCTCGCGCAGCTTCGAGCAGCGTGCCAGCGGCGTGGTCATCACCACCATCATCTTTGCCGGCCTGGTGGCGCTGTCCATCAATGGCAACTACACCTATTTCGGTTCCATTGCCTTCCCTGGCGAAACCAGTGGCCGGCTGATCCTGGCGGTGGTGGTGACGGCAGTCCTGATGGGCGTGGCCGGTGGCGTGTTCTGCTGGCTCATCCTCAATCCGACGCGATGGATTCCCGCGACCGTGGTGCGCCTGCGCGCCGAGCGTCCGGTGGTCTTTGCGGCGCTGTGTGGTTTCATCGTGGCGGTGATCGGCGTGGCCGCCGGGGGTGCCACCTTCGGCAGCGGCTATGAACAGGCCCATGGCCTGCTCAATGACGGCCACGGACTGTCGGTGTTCTATCCCTTCCTGAAATTCGCCTCGATGATCGGCTCCTACCTGCCGGGCCTGCCAGGCGGCATCTTCGCGCCCTCGTTGTCCATCGGTGCCGGGTTCGGCAATCTCTTGCACCTGCTCTTCGGTGGTACGTCCTTGCCGATGCTAGTGGCGCTGGCGATGGTCGGCTATCTGGCCGCGGTGACGCAGTCACCGATCACGGCCTTCGTGATCGTCATGGAAATGGTCGATGGCCACGCACTGGTGATTTCGCTGATGGCCACGGCGCTCATTGCTTCGGCCGTGTCAAAGGTGTTTGCGCCGCCGCTCTACGAGACCCTGGCCGAGCGTTACCTGAAGCACTGACCCCGTCGCGAGTACCTGCGCCGATTACCAACCGATTGCCATCCGGTTACCAGCGCAGCAGTCGCGGCCCCAGCAGCAGACCGACGGCGGCCGGGATCAGGATGCCCAGGAAGTACCACAGCCCCCAGAAAGCTACGCCCATCTCCGGGCAGTGCAGGCAATACACCACCGTGGCCGTCGAACCGGCCAGCAGGCCTGCCACGCCGCCGCAGAGGCGCAGGCGGGTCGGTGCCATGGCCTTGACGGCCCAGGTGATGCTGCACAACAGGGGTAGCGAGAGCAGGGCGATGTTGAAGGGGCAACTGCGCCAGGTCGTCCCCATCAGCAGGGGGATGCGTTCGGCGGCCGGCGCCAGCGCCAGCACCACGGCGCTGCCGATCCAGATCGCCAGGCTGGGGGCGGCCACGCCGGCCCAGCGTTGGCCCACGTCCAGTCCCGGATGCAGCAGGCGCTGCAGCACCAGCATGGCGCCCACGGCCAGGGTAGCGGGGAAGGCCAGCTTGACCCAGAACAGTGGCGTCCTGGCGACCAGCATCAGGTCCGGCCGCAGGCCATACAGTATCAGCAGCAGCACCAGGCTGGCCGCACCACCCACCAGCAGGGCCTGGGCCATGCGCCGGCGCGGCAGGCTGCGGTCCACCGGTGCCACGTCAGTGGCCATCATCGAAATCAGGTCATCGGTTTTCATGTCTTACAAACTTTCTCGTATGCGGGCTGCCAGTGCCTTGAGGCCGCGGTGGATGCCCACCTTCACGGCCGACTCCGACAGTCCCGTCAGTTGTGCCGTCTGCGCTACCGACAGGCCTTCCAGCTTGACGTGCACGATCGGCAGGCGCTGCTTGTCGGGTAGCTGTTCCAGCAGCACGCCGATATCGCGCCGGGCCTGGGCCGGTTCGTCATCGCTGGCGGCCAGCAGCTCCTGGGCCTCATCCAGCGGATCGTTGAAGGCTTCGCGGCGCGAGCGCGAACGCAGGAAATCCATCAGCTTGTAGCGCGCAATGGCGTGTACCCATGCCGTCAGCGGTTGCTCGGGGCGATAGGTGTGGCGCGCATTGTGGACCGCCAGCAAGGTCTCCTGGACGATATCCTCGACCTCGTCCTGGAGGTGATGCAGGCGCTTGCGCAGGAAGGCGCGCAGCCGCCCGCTCAGTTCCGCCAGGAAAGTACGGTAGGCCACCGCATCGCCATCGAGTCCGGCCAGCAGCAGGGCGCGCAGGCGTTCCTCGCTGGGGTGGGCTTGTGCGCGTGCGGCCGGTGCAGCTTCGCGCGGGGCTGGCAAGTCATTGGCAGGCAGGCGAGGAAAGTTGCTCACGGGATAGGCCAGAGAATTAGTTGCCAGCATTATGCACTCCCCGGCAGGGCTGTGGTTTGTCGATTTTCTTCATGCCTGTCATCCGATTTGCTATTCTGACCTGCGCGGCCTGTGTCCGTTTTCCTGAAAATTCGCTGCACAAGGCTGGCTGGTTACAGAGTGCGCCAAAAAAATATCTGGCGAATTTTTCATCGTGGCTGTAACCACTGGCATGAAGGGCGCGAATTAGCCTACAGACCGGCGACAAAAACGCTGCCGGTCAAGGCCGTCCCCAGAAGCACCCAACCCTTCTTCAATCCAGACCAGGAGTCACACCATGAACACTCGTACCTTCGCCACAGCTGCCTTCACCCTCGCCACCCTCGCCTCCGGCGTCGCCATGGCCCAGACCCAGCAGCCCGCCAAGCCCGCCGCCATGGAGAAGTGCTATGGCGTGGCGATGGCCGGTCAGAACGACTGCAAGGCCGGTGAGGGCACCACCTGTGCCGGCACTGCCAAGATGGATTACCAGCCCAATGCCTGGAAGAACGTCCCGGCTGGCACCTGCACTTCGATCAAGACCCCGCGCGGCATGGGTTCCCTGAAGGCCATGTAAGGGGTGACACGATGAAAGCGCCACGCATGGACACCGGTGCCGGTCTCGGCCTCAAGCCCCGGCACTTCGAGCTGGCCTTGGCCAGCGAGGCGCCCGGCTTGTGGTTCGAGGTCCATCCCGAGAACTACATGATGGACGGCGGACCGCGCCTGGCCTGGCTGGAAGCGGTACGCAGCCGGCATCCGGTGGCCCTGCATGGCGTGTCGCTTTCCCTGGCCGGGCCCGAGGCACCGGACCCGCAGCACCTGCGCCGCCTGGCGGCGCTGGCCGAGCGCATCGAGCCGGTTCTGGTGTCGGAACACCTGGCCTGGTCACGCGCCGACGGCCGCTACTTTCCTGACCTCCTGCCGGTGCCGCGTGACACGACATCACTGCAGCGCCTGGCCAGCCATATCACCCAGACCCAGGACGCCCTGAAGCGCCGTATCGTCCTGGAAAATCCCTCGCACTACCTGCACATGGATACCCATGCGTGGAGCGAGCCCGAGTTCCTGACCGAGCTGGTCAGGCGTACCGGCTGCGGCCTGCTGGTGGATGTGAACAACGTCCATGTCAGCGCGGCCAATATCGGGATCGATGCCATGGCCTACCTGGCGCAATTGCCCGGTGCCGCCATCGAGGAAATCCACCTGGCCGGCCATAGCAGCGACCAGAGCCTGCCAGGCCTGCTGGTCGACAGCCACGATGCGGCCATCGCCCCGGCGGTGTGGCAGCTTTATCGCACGCTGGTGGAACGCATCGGACCCCGGCCCACGCTCATCGAGCGTGACGGCAACATCCCTGAATTCGAGGTCTTGCTGGCCGAGCGCGAGATCGCCCAGCAGGTTCTCGATGGTCTTTCGCAGGAGCAGGCAGCATGATGGGCGACGACTATCACCGGCAATTCCTGCAAGCCATCTGGCACGGCCAGAGCACGCATCCGCTGGTGGCTGCGCTGGCTGCGCAGCCCGCCTTCGCGGTCTATCGCAACACCATCTTCAAGGGATGTGTCGATGCCCTGGCCGGCAATTACCCGACGCTGCAACGTCTCGTCGGTGATGCCTGCTTCCACGACGTAGCCCTGGCCTATGCGCGCGAGCATGCGCCTGACGATGTCTGCCTGATCAACTACGGACGAGGCTTTCCGGCCTTCGTCGCCAGCGCAGAAGCATTGGCCGAGCTGCCCTACCTGCCAGGCGTGGCAGCGCTCGACCGGGCCTGGAGCGAAGCCCATCTCGCCGCCGACGATGCACCGCTGGAGACGGCGGCATTGCACGAGGCGCTGGCGCAAGGCCGGGATGTGCGGCTGGTCCTGCATGCCGCCACACGCTGGCATAGTGACGACAGCCATCCGGTCTTCTCGATCTGGAGCAGCCAGCGCCAGGAGCAGTCAACGCCACCGCCCGAGCTGTCCTGGCAGGGCGAGAGTGCGCTGCTGACCAGACCTGATGGCGAGGTGCAGTGGCGCGCCATCGGCACCGGTGCCTGCGCCTTCCTTGCCGCCTGCCAGCGTGGCACGCACATTGCCGAAGCCGCTGCATTGGCGCAACACGCCGAACCCGAACTGGATGTCGCCCTGATGCTGGGCGAGCTGATCCAGGCTGGTGCCTTTACTTCCTTCCAATTCCAATGACGGAGAACGACATGTCCCATCCCGCCTCCTCGCACATCACCGATGTGCAGCCCGTATCCCGTTCGCTCTGGGCACGTTGTGCCGCCCTGGCCAGTCGTCTCATCAGCGACAGCCTGCTGGCGCTGGTGGCGCGGATCTCGATTGCGGCGATCTTCTTCCTGTCAGGGCGCACCAAGGTCAGCGGTTTCCTGACCATCAAGGACAGCACCTATGTCTTGTTCCAGGAGGAATATCGCATCCCGCTGGTGCCGCCCGACATCGCCGCGCACATGGCCGCCTATGCCGAGCACTTTTTCCCGGTGCTGCTGGTCCTGGGCCTGTTCACGCGCGGTGCGGCACTGGCCCTGCTGGGCATGACCACGGTCATCGAGGTGTTCGTCTATCCCGATGCATGGCCTACGCACTTGTCCTGGGCCGGCCTGTTGTTGCTGCTGGTGGCGCGTGGTGGCGGTGCATGGTCGCTGGATCGTCGCCTGGGTATCGCTTAGGCATTGCATCAGCATCACGTCAGCATCACCTGATCTTCTCTCGATGGTTGCCGGCTGCGTCAATTTGACGCAGCCGCTCCCTTCCGCCTCCATGGCGGTTCTCCGACACGACCGCGCCAGCGTCGTCGTCATCGCGACAAAATGTCGCAACTGATTCCCGTTGTGCTTGCCCATAATCGGCCCCGCCTGTCGCGCCCCGGCGCGCAGGAACCGATAACGACAACCACAGGGGAATCCCATGAACATCACACCTTGCACCTGCGCCGTTGCGCTGGCCTGTGCCACGGCCGGCCCCGTGCTGGCCGAGACCCAGGAGACAGAACGCCTGCCCACGATCACCGTGCGCAGCGACAAGCCGATCGAGATGACCAGCAGCACCAGCGACAGCGCCTTGCTGCTGGTCGGTCAGCCCGGGTATGCCACGGCCGCCGACGGTGGCGTGTCGGCCTTGCCGGTACTCAACGGCTTTGCCGCCGACCGTCTCAAGATCCGCCTCGATGGCATGGAAGTCACGGCGGCCTGTGGCAACCAGATGAACGCCCCCATGTCTTACATGCCCCCTGCGCAGGTCGGCTATACCCGCGTCATCGCGGGTATTACTCCTGTGAGCATTGGTGGCGACAGCATTGGTGGCACCATCGAATTGAATTCGCCGGCGCCGCAATTCTCCGATGAAGCGGGTAAGTGGCTGAACAAGGGCGGCTTCTCGGTATCGGCACGCAGCGTCAATTCGGAAGTCTCGGCCTCCGTCAATGCCACGGTGGCCAGCGACACGCTGTCGGTGGGTTACGTGGGCAGCAAGTCGCGTGCCGAAAGCTATGTCAACGGCCAGGGAGACAAGATCCTGGGGAGCCAGTTCGAGAGCAACAACCATGCCCTCACGGTCGCCGCGCGTGGCGATGACCAGCAGGTGGTGCTCAAGATCGGCCAGCAATACATCCCCTTCCAGGGCTTCCCCAACGAATACATGGACATGACCGGCAACCGCTCCACCTTTGCCAATCTTGGCTACGATCGCCGCTTTGACTGGGGCAAGCTGTACACGAAGTTGTACTGGCAGCGCACCGAGCATGAGATGGGATTCTTCACCGCCGAACGCACCGGCACCATGCCCATGGATACCCGCGGTCGTGACATGGGCTACACCGTGCGTGGCGACATCAACCTGGGCCAGGATGCTGCCGGCGTGCTGCGTCTGGGTAACGAGTATCACAGCTTCCGCCTCAACGATTACTGGCCACCGGTGGCGGGTTCGATGATGATGGGGCCGCGTACCTACATCAATATCAACGATGGCACACGTGACCGCATCGCGCTGTTTGCCGAATGGGAGCAGAAGCTGGATGCGCGCTGGACCACCCTGCTGGGCGTGCGCGACGAATGGGTCAGGACCGATGCTGGCAACGTGCAATCCTATGGAACCGGCATGATGAACATGACCGATAGCGCCGCCGCTGCGGCCTTCAATGGCCGTGACCACGCCAAGACCGACAACAATATCGACCTCACCGCCTTGGCACGTTTCGAGGCCGATGCCGGCAAGAGCTTCGAATTCGGCTATGCCCGCAAGACCCGCTCACCCAACCTCTACGAACGCTACACCTGGGGACGTGGAACCATGGCCATGACCATGACCAACTGGTTTGGTGATGGCAACGGCTATGTCGGGAACATTGACCTCAAGCCGGAAGTCGCCAATACACTCTCCGGTACGGCCGACTGGCACAGCGAGGAAAGTGACGATGGCGAACGTCGCTGGTTCTTCAAGGTGACGCCCTACTTCAGCTACGTCCAGAACTATATCGACGCCGATGTCATCGGCAGCTTCCATCCCTACAACGTCAGTGCTGCCACGGGGGCGTTGCTGCAGTTCGCCAACCATGATGCCCGCCTGTACGGTATCAATGCGGCGTGGAAGTGGCCG
>JAFAMT010000144.1 GCA_019233085.1 Herbaspirillum sp. | reverse complement strand
GGCCGCCGGCATCGAAGCGGTAGCAGCGCAGGGAGGAGGTGCCCCAGTCGAGGGCGATCAGGGCGCAGTCTTGGTTGTGGTCCGGATGCATGGTCATGGTGGTGCCGGCGTCAGCGCGCCAGGCTGGTGTGGGTCGTGTTGGCCTGGGGCAGTTCCTGGGCGATCTCGCAGACCGTGAAGCGGGTCAGCAGCACCATGTCCTCGCCCGGGGCCAGGTCGATCAGGCCGGGGCGGTTGGGCAGGTGGAAGGCGTCGATCGGATGGGTGACCGGTTCCAGGCAGAAATACGGCAGGCCCTCGGGGCGGAACATCAATACGTAACCGCTGCGGTCGGTGGTGTGCATCTGCAGGCGCAGGCCGCGGGTGGGGTCCTCGATCATGGCCAGGCCATCCCAGCCCTCGAAGCAGTTGTCCACCAGGCCGCCTTGCAGGGCAGCGGGGCGGTTGTAGTCCCAGCCGGGCGGCAGCGAGCGGGTGAAGCTGGTGGGGATGCGGTCAGGGCCGGAGAGCCACACGCCGCGCGCACGGAATTGCAGGCGCGTCTGGGCGTCACGCAGGAAGTAGGGGTGCAGGCCCAGGCCGAAGGGCAGCGTTTCCTCGCCGGCATTGGTGACGCGCAACTCGATCTCCAGCGCGTTCTCGCGCAGGGTCAGCAACTGGCGGGCGCGGTAGACATAGGGGTTGCCGTCGCAACGGTGCGAATCCAGCTCCAGCGTCATGCGGTCTTCCGCCTGGGCCGAGATGCGCCAGGCCTGGCGCCAGCTGTCACCGTGGATGGGATAGGGCTCGCCGGCCCGGTTGGGCTGCAGCGGATAATGCCGGCCGCCGGCCTCGAAGCCGCCACCGGTGATGCGGTTGGACCAGGGCAGCAGCGGGAAGCACGAGGTCGCATAGAGCGCGGCCGGATCGGCGCTCCAGGGTCGCAGCAGCGGCAGCCATTGACGATCGCGCTGCCACTCCCATCCGGCCAGTGCGCCGCCCAGTGCGGGCAGCACGTGCAGGCGCTGGCGCCCGGATTGCAAGGTATGGATCGCCGGCAGCCCCTGGGCGCCTGAGCGGTTGGCATCGGTTGCTCGGGAAGGCATGGTGTCTCGTATCTTGTTATGGGGTGCGGCGCGCGTCATCGGTGCATGGCTGCTTCCCGTTACCGGGCTCTCGAAGGCAATTGGTGCAGGATGGCTGCTGTTCATCATGGTTCGCGCCCGGTCTCTACGCAATGCGCTTCAAAAAAATCAGGCCGATCCTAACATCGCCCCCCAATAGGGAATAATGAAAAAATGATCGCAAACGATATCAAAATTGCGTAAGCCCCGCTGGCATCGGTGTAATCCGGCATATGCGCTGCATCACGTGCGGGCCTCCTGGCGCGGGCTGCCATTGATGCGCGAAACGGTATCAAAAAACATTAAAAATTCATTGGATACGGATTGGTCGCTTGCCTAATATGGAGCGCGAATCAAGGACGATCAGGGCTGTTCGCGATTCCAGTCGCACCGCGCCGTCATCACTATTCCTATAAGTCAAACGCATCCCCCCGGCGCAGCGCATCTCACGCATACAACAAGGGAAGTCCACACTTCCCAGCCAACGGAGACTGACAATGAACTCGAAAAGAAGAGCGCTTCTGGGCGCAGCCATCTGCATGGGCCTGGGCAGCAGCGCCATCGGCCTGTCCGCATTCGCGGCCGACAAGCCGCTCACGCTGGGCTTCTCGCAAGTGGGCGCCGAAAGCGAATGGCGCACCGCCAACACCGTCTCGATCAAGGATGCCGCCAAGCAGGCCGGTGTGAATCTCAAGTTTGCCGACGCCCAGCAGAAGCAGGAGAACCAGGTCAAGGCGATCCGTTCCTTCATCGCGCAGAAGGTCGACATCATCGCCTTCTCCCCGGTGGTGGAATCGGGCTGGGAAACCGTGCTGCGTGAAGCCAAGGCCGCCAAGATCCCGGTCATCCTCACCGACCGCGCCGTCAATGTCAGCGACAAGTCGCTCTACGTGACCTTCATCGGTTCGGACTTCGTCGAGGAAGGCCGCCGCGCCGGTCGCTGGCTGCTGGAGAGGGCCAAGTCGATGCCGGCCGGTGATGTCAACATCGTCGAACTGCAGGGCACCGTGGGCTCGGCCCCGGCCATCGACCGCAAGGCCGGTTTCGAGGAAATCATCAAGGCCGATCCGCGCTTCAAGATCATCCGCTCGCAGACCGGCGACTTCACCCGCGCCAAGGGCAAGGAAGTGATGGAGGCCTTCCTCAAGGCCGAGGGCAAGAAGATCAATGTGCTCTACGCCCACAACGATGACATGGCCATCGGCGCCATCCAGGCCATCGAGGAAGCCGGCCTGAAGCCGGGCAAGGACATCACCATCATCTCCATCGACGGCGTCAAGGGCGCCTTCGAAGCGATGATGGCCGGCAAGCTCAACGTCACCGTCGAATGCAGCCCGCTGCTGGGCCCGCAGCTGATGCAGATCGCCAAGGACGTCAAGGCCGGCAAGGAAGTGCCCAAGCGCATCACCACCGAGGAAAGCGTCTTCCCGGCCGAGGTTGCGGCCAAGGAATTCCCCAACCGCAAGTATTGAGAATGTCTGGGCGGGCCTGCGTGCAGCCGTTAGGGGGCGGCACGCAGGCCTGATGCTATCTGAGGTGGCTTGATGTCTGTTGACGGGCATGAGGTGTTCTGATGGAGTTGCGATGACGATGGCACCCGGGGCGCAGGCGCGCCCCATGCTGGAACTCTCCGGTATCCACAAGGCATTTGCGGGCGTGAAGGCGCTCAGCGATGTCGGCTTGCGTCTGTTCCCGGGGGAGGTGCATACCCTGATGGGGCAGAACGGCGCAGGCAAATCCACGCTGATCAAGGTACTGACCGGCGTCTACGAGCCCGATGGCGGGCGTATCGAACTCGATGGCCGGCCCATTGCGCCGACTTCCACCCTGGAGGCACAGGGGCTGGGCATCAGCACGGTCTACCAGGAAGTCAACCTGTGTCCCAACCTGTCGGTGGCCGAGAACATCTTCGTGGGGCGCTACCCGCGTCGCTTCGGCCGCATCGACTGGAAGAGCGTGCATGCGCAGTCGCGCCAGCTGCTGCAGCAGCTGCAGATCGATATCGACGTCGGTGCGCCGCTGTCGTCCTATCCGCTGGCGATCCAGCAGATGGTGGCGATCTCGCGCGCCCTGTCGGTATCGGCCAAGGTGCTGATCCTGGACGAGCCCACCTCCAGCCTCGACGAGGCCGAGGTGCAGCAGCTCTTCAAGGTGTTGCGCCGCCTGCGCGAGCAGGGCATGGCGATCCTCTTCGTGACCCATTTCCTGGACCAGACCTACGAGATATCCGACCGCATCACGGTGCTGCGCAATGGCTTGCGCGAGGGCGAATACCTGGTCGCCGAGCTGTCTCGGCTGGATCTGGTCAACAAGATGGTGGGCGCACCCGCCGTGGACCATCGCAAGGTCGAGGCCGGTGCCGAGGCGCTGGCCGCCGGGTTGTCGACCGGTGAAGCCAGCCGTGGCGAGGTCTTCCTGCAGGCCGACGAATTCGGCCGACGCGGTGTATTGTCGCCGCAGACGCTGCAGCTGCGACGCGGCGAAGTGTATGGCCTGTGCGGCCTGCTGGGTTCGGGACGTACCGAGATGGCGCGCCTGCTGTTCGGTGCCGACCGTGCCGACAGCGGCCAGTTGCGCATCGAGGGGCGCAGCGTGAAATTCAATGTGCCGCGCGACGCGATTGCGGCCGGTATCGGTTTCTGTTCGGAGGATCGCAAGAAGGAAGGCGCCATCCTCGAACTGTCGGTGCGCGAGAACATCATCCTGGCCCTGCAGGCCAGGCAGGGCCTGTTCCGCGTGCTGCCGCGCAAGCGCCAGAACCAGATCGCCGCCGATTACGTGAAATGGCTGGGCATCAAGACCGCCGACCTGGAGACGCCCATCGGCCTGCTCTCCGGCGGCAACCAGCAAAAGGCCTTGCTGGCGCGCTGGCTGGCCACCGATCCGGGCATGCTGATCCTGGATGAACCCACGCGCGGCATCGATGTACGCGCCAAGCAGGAGATCATGGATTTCGTCATCGCCATGTGCCGCAAGGGCATGTCCATTCTTTTCATTTCCTCGGAGATCCCCGAAGTCCTGCGCTGCAGCGACCGCATGCTGGTACTGCGCGACCGTCGCGCCTGCGGCGAGTATGAGCGCGGCCAGCTCGATGAGCAGTCGGTGCTGCAGGTGATCGCGGGAGAAGCCGCATGAGTGCCTCCATGGATTCCAAGCTCATTCCCGACGCCACCGGGCAGGGCGCCGCGCCCACGCTGACCTGGCTGCTGCGTCATCCGCTGGTGCGCCCGCTGGCCGCGCTGGCGGTGCTGCTGTTGATCGACCTGTTGCTGGTGCCGGGCTTCTTCCGGCTGGAGATCAAGGACGGTCATCTCTATGGCGCCCTGATCGACATCATCAACCGCGCAGCACCGCTGATGCTGGCGGCGCTGGGCATGACCCTGGTCATCGCCACGCGCGGCGTGGATATCTCGGTGGGGGCGGTGGTGGCCATCTCAGGTGCGATGGCGGCCATCCTGGTGGGGGGCAAGATGGTGGTGGTCGATGGCGTGTCGCAGTATGTCAGCAATGTGCCGATGGTGTGGGCGCTGGCCGCTGCGATGGGGGCCGCGCTGCTGTGTGGCGCCTGGAACGGCCTGCTGGTGGCGGGCCTGGGCCTGCAGCCCATCATCGCCACGCTGATCCTGATGGTGGCTGGGCGCGGGCTGGCCCAGTTGCTCACCGATGGCCAGATCGTGACGGTGTACTACAAGCCCTTCTTCTTCCTCGGCGGCGGTTACCTGCTGGGCCTGCCGTTCTCGCTCTTCATCGCGGCGGCCATGTTCGTGCTGCTGGCCCTGTTGATGAAAAAGACCGCGCTGGGACTGTTCATCGAATCGGTAGGCATCAACCCGGTGGCTTCGCGCCTGGCCGGCATCCGCACGGCGGCGCTGATCTTCTTCGTCTACATGTTCTGCAGCGCCTGTGCCGGCCTGGCCGGTCTCATGATCGCCTCCAACATCAAGAGCGCCGACGCCAACAACGCCGGCCTGCTGCTGGAGCTCGATGCCATCCTGGCCGTCACCCTGGGCGGCACTTCATTGGCCGGCGGCAAGTTCAGCCTGGTGGGCAGCGTCATCGGCGCGCTCATCATCCAGACGCTGACCTACACCATCTATTCGTTGGGCGTGCCGCCGGAGGTCAACATGGTGGTCAAGTCCGTCGTGGTGTTCCTGGTCTGCCTGTCGCAGTCGCCCGAGTTCCGTCGCCTGTTCAAGAGGTCCGTATCATGACGTTGTCGCTTTCCCTGCGCCGCGCGTTGCGGGCGCCCTGGTTTACCTCGCTGGTGACGGTGCTGCTGCTGGTGGTGATGTTGATCGCCGGCGCCATCGGTTATGACGGCTTCCTGTCGCCGCAGGTGATGCTGAACCTGCTGATCGACAATGCCTTCCTGCTGGTGGTGGCCATCGGCATGAGCTTCGTGATCCTCTCCGGTGGCATCGACCTCTCGGTGGGTTCGGTGCTGGCCCTGACCACGATGGTCGCGGCCTACCTGCTGCAGAGCTGGCACTGGCCGCCGGTGCTGGTGATCGCTGCCGTGCTGGCCATGGGGGCGGCCTTCGGCGCGTCCATGGGCGCCATGATCCATTACTTCAAGCTGCAGGCCTTCATTGTCACGCTGGCCGGCATGTTCCTGGCGCGCGGCCTGTGCTACCTCATCAGCATCAACTCCATCACCATCGACGAGCCGCTGTTCGTGGCCATGTCGCAGACCCGGCTGGAACTGGCGGGCCTGTTCATCTCTCCCAGCGTGGTGATCGCCCTGGCCATGCTGGCGCTGGCGATCTGGATGGCCCATTGCACCCGCTTCGGGCGCGCCGTCTACGCCATCGGCGGCAGCGAATCCTCGGCCCTGCTGATGGGCTTGCCGGTGGGGCGTACCAAGATCCTGGTATATGCCTTCAGCGGCCTGTGCGCAGCGCTGGCGGGGATGCTGTTCTCCTTCTACATGCTCTCCGGCTATGGCCTGCACGCGCAGGGCGTGGAACTGGATGCGATCGCGGCGGTCGTCATTGGCGGTACGCTCCTGACCGGCGGCTATGGTTATGTGGCCGGTACCCTCACCGGCGTGCTCATCCTGGGGGTGATCCAGACCCTGATCGCCTTCGATGGCAGCCTCAGTTCTTGGTGGACCAAGATCTTTATTGGTGCGCTGCTGTTCGTCTTCTGCGTGGCGCAACGCGTGATTTCGCTGGGGGCCTTGCGCGGCAAACCGGTGGCACCGGCGAAAGCCGCGCCAGCCGGGGCTTGAGCGGGATTTTCTAAGATTAGTTTAGATAACTTTACATAGAGGGAGTTATACCGAAAAACATAT
>JAFAMT010000082.1 GCA_019233085.1 Herbaspirillum sp. | reverse complement strand
GGTATCCATCATGGTCATGATGTGGCGCGCCACCAGCGGGGCCATGCGGGTGCCGATTCCGATCTCGGCATACAGGTCTTCCATGGTCTTGGCGCTGGATTCGTTGAGCAGGCGCTCGACGATGTGCGAGGGCAGGTCCGGATCGATGCCCAGGGTATGCAGGGCATTGGCCAGCAGGCGTCGTCCCACCGCTTGCGATTCGATCTTGTTGGCCGTACGCAGGCGGTGGCGGATCGCCGAGCGCGCCTTGCCGGTGCGGACATAGCCCAGCCAGTTGGGGCTGGGGCGCGAGGTCGGCGAGGTGATGATCTCGACGATGTCGCCGTTATGCAGTTCCGAGCGCAAGGGCGCGGGCTCGTGGTTGATGATCACCGACGTGGTCTGGTCACCGATGTCGGTGTGGATGCTGTAGGCAAAGTCCAGCGCCGTGGCGCCACGCGGCAGGGCGATGATCTTGGACTTGGGCGTGAACACGTAGACCGAATCGGGGAACAGGTCGACCTTGACGTGCTCCAGGAATTCGGCCGAATCGCCGGTCTGCTTCTGGATGTCCAGCAGCGACTGCAGCCAGGCATGGGTGCGTTGCTGCAGGTCGGTCAGGCTGCCTTCGTCGTCCTTGTAGAGCCAGTGTGCGGCCACGCCCGACTCGGCCACGCGATGCATTTCGCTGGTGCGGATCTGGAACTCCACCGGCGTGCCGTAGGGGCCGATGAGGGTGGTGTGCAGCGACTGGTAGCCATTCAACTTGGGAATGGCGATGTAGTCCTTGAACTTGCCCGGCATGGGCTTGAACAGCGAGTGCAGGGTGCCCAGTGCCACATAGCAGTTGGCGAAGCTGTCCACCACCACGCGGAAACCGTAGACGTCCAGCACCTGGGAGAAACTCAGGTGCTTGTTGCGCATCTTGCGGTAGATGCCGTAGAGGGTCTTTTCGCGGCCGTCCACCTGGGCCGGGATGCCGGCTGCGATCAGGGTGCTGGTGACCGACTCCATGATCTTGGTGACCACTTCGCGGCGGTTGCCGCGAGCGGCCTTGACGGCCTTGGAGAGGGTGCGGTGGCGCAGCGGGTACAGGTGGGCGAAGGACAGCTCCTGCAGCTCGCGATAGATGTTGTTCAGACCCAGGCGATGCGCGATGGGCACATACACTTCCATGGTCTCGCGGGAGATGCGGCGCTTCTTCTCGGGCGGCATCGAACCCAGCGTGCGCATGTTGTGCAGGCGGTCGGCCAGCTTGACCAGGATCACCCGGACATCGCGTGCCATGGCCAGCAGCATCTTGCGGAAATTCTCGGCCTGCGCCTCGACCTGGCTCTGGAACTCGATCTTGTCCAGCTTGGACAAGCCGTCCACCAGGGAGGCCACGGAGGCGCCGAAACGCTCGATCAGCTCTTCCTTCTTGACGCCCTGGTCTTCCATCACATCGTGCAGGAAGGCCGCCATCATGGCCTGGGCATCGAGCTTCCATTCCGCGCAGATCTCGGCCACCGCCAGCGGGTGCGAGATATACGGCTCGCCGGACTTGCGCATCTGGCCCAGGTGCATCTCGTCGGCGAAGCGATAGGCTTCCTTGACCTTCTTCAGTTCGGAAGGGGTCAGGTACTCTTCGAGCTTGGGGATCAGGTGCGCGAACGTCGCCACGCCACTGTGGGCAGTGGCAGGGGCGACGTCGTTGGGAGCTGCGGGTCGGCCCGGTGCGGAACCGGCTGCGCGTTTGGGGCTAGGTGTGGCTGATAAGGTGGTGTCGGTAGTGGTGAGGCTCATACTTGACCGTTATCAGCTTCATGGACGGACCAGGATCAGGCCGGGACCTTCTTCAGCATTTCAATACCGACCTTGCCGGCGGCGATCTCGCGCAGGGCGGTCACGGTCGGCTTGTCCTTGGCGTCGACCTTGGGAGTGTGGCCTTGCAGCAGCTGGCGTGCACGGTAGGTCGCCGACAGGGTCAACTGGAAACGGTTGGGGATCTGCTTGAGGCAATCTTCGATAGTGATGCGGGCCATGTGAACTCCTGAATGACGGTCTTGCTGGATGGATTGAAAGGTCCGGTGCCCGGGGAAGGCTCCGCTTGGCTCAACTCGCGTGAATACCCAGTTGCGTGAACAGGTAGGCGTTGCGGGCGGCTTGTTGCGGGAAGCGGCAGCGGGCTGCCTGGACGATCGCTGTCAGCTCGGATAAAGCGACGGCAAATTCTTGATTGATAATAACATATTCGAACTCCGGCGAGTGCGCGATTTCGCCGCCGGCGGCCAGGATGCGGCGGGTGATGACGTGCGGCTCGTCCTGGCCGCGCTTCTTGAGGCGCTCTTCCAGGGCGGCAATCGAGGGCGGCAGGATGAAGATGCCGATCGCATTGGTAAATTGTTTCTTCACCTGCTGCGCGCCTTGCCAGTCGATTTCCAGCAGTACGTCGGTGCCGTTGGCGATCTGGTCGGCGATCATCAGGCGCGAGGTGCCGTAGTAGTTGCCATGGACCTCGGCCCATTCCAGGAATTCACCCTCGGCCTGGCGCTTGAGGAAATCCTCTACGCTGGTGAAATAGTATTCGCGACCATGTTCCTCGCCCGGACGCGGGGGGCGGGTGGTGTAGGAGATGGACAGCTTGATGGCCGGTTCCTGCTTCAACAGGGCGTTGACCAGGGTCGACTTGCCGGCGCCGGAGGGGGCGACCACCATGAAGAGGCTGCCGGAAGTGGGGTTTTTAGCAGGCATGAGATCCTCGCTGAGATATGGATATGGTGTTGAAGATGTTGTCGCCAGGATATTTCCCTGGCGCATGGCGGGGCTCACTCGAGATTTTGCACCTGTTCGCGCATCTGGTCGATCAGGAGCTTCAACTCCATGGAGGCATCGGCCAGTTCCTTGACGGCGGCCTTGGAGCCGACCGTATTGGCCTCGCGGTTGAGTTCCTGCATCATGAAGTCCAGGCGCTTGCCGACCTGGCCGCCTTTCTTGAGGATGTGGCGGGTCTCGGCCAGGTGGGCCGACAGGCGCGCCAGTTCCTCGGCGATGTCGATGCGGATGCCGTAGAGCGTCACTTCCTGGCGGATGCGTTCGAGCAATTCTTCCCGCGTGGCCGCCGGGGCGCTGGTTCCTTCGTTTTGCAGGGCCAGTCCCAGCGCTTCGGTCATGCGCTCGGTGGCTTTCTGCTGGAACTGCGCCACCAGTTGCGGCACCAGGGGCGTGATGCGGGCGACGATGGCCTCCATCGCATCGACCCGGGCCAGGATCACCGCCTGCAACGCCGCACCTTCGCGGGCGCGGGAGTCGATGAAGGCATCCAGGGTCTGGGTCAGGGTGGCGGCGATGTCGGCCTGCAGGGTCTCCTGGCTGATCTCGGCCTCTTCCATCACGCCCGGCCAGCGCAGCAGTTCATTGATCGACAGCGGTGCCGCATCGGGGAACTGGGCGCGCAACTGGTCCTGCAGGGTGGCCAGCTGGGCCACGATGTTGCCGTTGATGGCCTGGCTGTTGCCGCTGGTGACCTTGCGGCCGAAGGACAGGCGGCATTCCACCTTGCCGCGCACCAGGCGGGCCATGATGGCTTCGCGCAGGGTCGGCTCGACCGCGCGCAGGTCGTCGTTGATGCGGAATTGCAGGTCGAGGAAGCGCGAGTTGACGCTCTTCATTTCCAGGGTGACCGTGCCGGCACTGGTTTCACGGGTGGTGACGGCGTAGCCGGTCATGCTGTAGATGGTCAATTGGGGCTCCGTATGCCGGCGCACGCTGGGGTCATGGCGCTGGCGGGTTGGGATCGGGTTGCGGGCCAGGCCGGGCAGGACAGGGCGGGTTCGACAAGAGCAAACCACGGTAGCTGCGCCTATCCATTACAATGCCGGTCTTGAACGTTCCGGCAGCCGCCTGTGCGGTCTGCCCGGGGCTTGGCCCGGTCGGACCCCGCATTTTAAAGAAGATTGGCGGCGCCGCGCTATCAAAAACATCAAATCGGGCGTTTTTCCCTGGATCATCGCCCATCTATCCAGCCTGATCGCAGATCACCGTCAATACAGTCAAGAGACAAGGATTCCCATGACAGCCTCCCATCGCCCCAGCGGCCGCAGCGTTTCCCAACTGCGCGAAGTGCGCATCACGCGCCAGTACACCAAGCACGCCGAGGGGTCGGTGCTGGTCGAGTTCGGTGATACGAAGGTATTGTGCACCGCCTCCATCGAGGAGAAGGTCCCCGGTTTCCTGAAGGGCCGTGGCCAGGGCTGGCTCACCGCCGAATACGGCATGCTGCCGCGTTCCACCCACACCCGCATGGACCGTGAAGCGGCCAAGGGCAAGCAGTCCGGCCGTACCCAGGAAATCCAGCGCCTGATCGGTCGCGCCCTGCGCGCCGCCTTCGACCTGGAAGCCTTCGGCGAGCGTACCCTGCAACTGGACTGCGACGTCCTGCAAGCCGATGGCGGTACCCGTACCGCCGCCATCACCGGCGCCATGGTGGCCGCCTATGACGCCTTCTCGGCGCTGAAGGCCCAGGGCCTCATCGAGACCATCCCGGTCAAGCACTTCGTGGCCGCGATCTCGGTGGGCGTCTACCAGGGCGTGCCGGTGCTGGACCTGGACTACCTGGAAGACTCCGACTGCGATACCGACATGAACGTGGTCATGACCGAGACCGGCCATTTCGTCGAGGTACAAGGCACGGCCGAAGGTGCAGCCTTCGATCGCGCCACCCTCAACAGCCTGCTGGACCTGGCGCAGCAGGGCATCGCCACCCTCAACGGCCTGCAAAAGCAGGCATTGGGCCTGTAACAGCAGCTATCCCGCGAGCAGAGCAGAAATATGGATCACAAGCAAAAGATCGTGATGGCGTCCAACAACGCCGGCAAACTCAAGGAATTCGCCAGCCTCCTGGGCGACATCGGCCTGGACGTGCGTCCCCAGGGCGAGTTCGACGTCCCCGAGGCGGAGGAACCATTCGCCACCTTCGTCGAGAACGCCCTGACCAAGGCGCGCCATGCCGCACGCCTGACCGGATTGCCGGCGCTGGCCGACGATTCCGGGGTCTGCGTCAATGCACTGGGCGGCGCGCCTGGCGTCTATTCGGCACGCTACGCCGGCGAACCCAAGTCCGACGCGGCCAACAACGCCAAGCTCATTGCCGACCTGCAGGCTCATGCCGACAAGTCGGCCTATTATTACTGCGTGCTGGTCTATGTGCGCCATGCGGACGACCCGCAACCGGTCATCGCCGACGGCATCTGGAAGGGCGAGATCGTGGCCCAGGCGCGCGGGGAGGGCGGCTTCGGCTACGACCCGTACTTCCTGTTGCCTGAATTGGGCAAGACTGCCGCCGAACTCAGCGCGGCCGAGAAGAATGCCGTGTCGCACCGCGGCCAGGCCCTGCGTGCGCTGGTCGAGAAACTGAAATGATCCCCATCAAGCCGGTTCCCTCCCAGCCGCCCGCCGGGGCCGCCACATCCGCAGCATCTGGCCCGGCCCAGGCAGCGCTGGCCTTCCTCAAGCCAGGCAGCCTGCAGCTGACGGCCTTGCCGCCCTTGTCGCTGTACGTGCACTTTCCCTGGTGCGTGCGCAAATGCCCGTATTGCGATTTCAATTCGCATGAGGTCAAGGACGGTTTTCCCGAACAGCAATACCTGGACGCCTTGCGTACTGACTTGGAGCAGTCCCTGCCCCTGATCTGGGGGCGCAAGATCAGCACCATCTTCATCGGCGGCGGCACCCCCAGCCTGCTCTCGGCCGCCGGGCTGGACCGCCTGCTGTCGGACCTGCGCACCTTGTTGCCCTTCGACAGCGACATCGAGATCACGATGGAGGCCAACCCGGGGACCTTCGAGGCCGACAAGTTCCGCGCCTACCGCGACAGCGGCATCAACCGGCTCTCGATCGGCATCCAGAGCTTCAACAGCCAGCACCTGCACGCCCTGGGACGCATCCACGACGGCGACCAGGCCCTGAAGGCCGTCGAAATCGCCCAGGCCAATTTCGACAACTTCAACCTGGACCTGATGTATGCCTTGCCCAACCAGACCCTGGAGGAGGCGCGCACCGACATCGCCACTGCCATCGGCCTGGCACCACCGCACCTGTCGCTCTATCACCTGACGCTGGAGCCCAATACGCTGTTCGCCAAGTTCCCGCCACCGGTGCCGGACGACGACACCAGCGCCGACATGCAGGAGATGATCGCCGAACTGACCACGGCCGGCGGTTATGCCAACTATGAAGTGTCGGCCTATGCCCGTCCTCAGCGCCGCGCCCGCCACAACCTGAACTACTGGCGTTTCGGCGATTATCTGGGCATCGGGGCCGGGGCCCATTCCAAACTGTCCTTCCCGCACCGCATCGTGCGCCAGATGCGCTACAAGCATCCGCAGACCTATCTGCAGCAGATCCAGGCCGGCAACCCCATCCAGGAAGAGGCCGAGATCGGCCGCGACGCGCTGGGTTTCGAATTCATGCTCAATGCCCTGCGCCTGACCGAGGGCTTCCCGCCCAACCTGTTCGCCGAGCGTACCGGCATGGGCCTGAACCATATCGAGAAGCAGCTCGACCTGGCCGAGAAAAAAGGAATGTTGTATCGCGATCACGCTTTGATCAGGCCAACTGATCTGGGACGCCGTTTTCTGAATGATTTACAGGAAATTTTCCTGTCAGATTAAAGCTTTGTTGCAAGCTTGCTTTTATCAGGTATATTTAGAAAAAATTTAATTTTAATTAAGTATTCTGCTGGGAAACTTCTTAACGGTTTTTCAACATGACAGAGCGTCTCGGCAGGTTTACGGGGCGCGCCAAGATAAAAATATGGCTGTTCAGGATAAAAGCGTTCCTTTTCCTCTCGTGTTTTTGCAGCCCGTCGCCGACGTTCACCACGTCTGGACCGCGCTGTCCTTACATGTATCACCGACAGTCGAGGATGGCAGCGCGCTGCTATCCCGGCTCTTTAACGAATTCGATCTGCATGACGCCCTGGGTGGGCTGACTTGCATCATTCCGGTGCGTGATCCCGCGGTCTTCGCGCCGGAGTTCAAGCAGGAGATCCCGCAAGGGCAGCTCGCATTGCGGGTCCCGGTGGAGCATTGCGTGGACCCCGGCAAGATCGATGCTCTGGACTGGCTTCACAGCCGTGGCTTTGCCATCATCGCCGATGGCCTGCCGGCGCAGGGCGCCAGCGTCTTCCCGTTCGTCGAATCGATCGCGCTCGATGCCAGCATCGGCCGTCTGCCTGAAACCGCGCAATGGCTGCAACGCCTGCGTGGACCGCATCTGGCCGAGAACGTGGCCGATGCCTTGCAGTTCGATGCCTGCCGCATGGAGGGTTTCCGCTGGTTCTCGGGCGACTACGCCTTGCACCCGGATAGCCGCCTGTCGCAGAAGAACTCGATTTCGCGGGCACGCCTGCTCAAGCTGCTGGAACTGGTGGCGCGCGATGCCGATGCCAACGAGCTGGAGTCCCTGCTGAAGCAGGACCCGGCGCTGTCGTACCAGCTCTTCAAGCTGGTCAGCTCGGCGGCCTTCGGTTTTTCGGCGCACATCACCAATTTCACCCAGGCCATCAACCTGCTGGGCCGGCGCCAGTTGCAGCGCTGGCTGCAACTGCTGCTCTATGCGCGCTTCCCTGGCGACGAGTCGGCCAACCCCTTGCTGCCGCGTGCGGCAGCAAGGGCCGCCATGATGGAATCGATGGCCCTGAAGATCGACTGCACCCAGGAAGAGCTGGACCGCGCCTTCATCATCGGCATGTTCTCGCTGCTCGATGTCCTGCTGGGCATGCCCCTGACGGACATCATCGAGCCGCTCAAGCTGCCGGTCGACATCGTCAACGCCCTGGTGCACCGCAGCGGTCGCCTGGGCAAGTTGCTCGACGTGGTCGAGCGCTCCGAGGATGGGCGCATTCCCCTGCGCCATAGCGACCTGGATGCCGCCGGGCTGGATGCCCTGGTCTATTGCCGCTGCTTGATCCAGGCCTTCAATTGGGCCACACGCGTCAGCACAGAGGCGTGATAGAGATGATCTCTTCTGTCGGTACCGACGATCTGGCATGCTGCTCTGCACTGCTGGACGCCATGCAGAACCTGCAAGGAATGGCTCTGCATGCGGCACTGGGCGGAATTGCCTCCGGTTTCCTCAAGCGTCCGGGCGGGCGGTTCGTGCTCAACCCGACCAACGAGAAGACCGCAGGGCTGCTGCAGGAAGTCGAGTTCGAGGGGACGCGTTTCGGTTATTTCCTTTTTCCTACACTCACGCGCCCGTACAGTGAGCTGGAGCGCACCCGCCTGGCCATGCTGGCGGCATTCGCTGCCCGCCTCATGCAGCGCCGTGCCGAGAACGAGAAGCGCGCCCGCTCGCTGGACCAGATCGAAGTCAAGCTGGAGCAGCAGGCGCAGATCCTGAACCAGATGCACGAGTCGGTGATCACCATGGACCCGGCCGGTTTCATCACCAGCTGGAACCGCGGCGCCGAGCAGCTGTTCGGCTACTCCGCCATGGAGGCCATCGGCCGCAATGTGCTCTTCCTCTATGAAAACGAGGACGAGGAAGACTCCCTGCATGACATGTTCCTGGAGCAGGGTGGCCGTGAGATGGAAGTCCGGCGCCGCAAGAAGTCCGGCGAGGTCTTCTGGGCCAGCCTGTCGCTATCGGTCATGCGCGATCAGCATGGCCATCCGATCGGCCTGATCGGCTATCTCAACGATATCACCGAGCGCAAGAACGCCGAAAAGCTGATCCATCACCTGGCCTACTACGATGCGCTCACCGGCCTGCCCAACCGCACGCTGCTCACGCGCACGGTCGACCAGGCGCTGCTGGAGGCCAAGCACGAGAACATGCACGGCTGCGTGATGTTCATCGACCTGAACCGCTTCAAGCCCATCAACGACACGCTGGGCCACGTGGCCGGCGACATGCTGCTGGTCGAGGTGGCGATCCGCCTGCGCCGTGCCTTGCGCGAGCAGGATGTGGTGGCGCGCCTGGGCGCCGATGAATTCGCGGTTGCGCTGTTCGACATCGACAAGGACTATCACCCTGGCTTCGTGGCGCAGCAGCTGCTGGCGGTGTTCGACGATCCCTTCTTCATCGATGGCCATGAATTGCGGGTCGGCGCCAGCATTGGCGTGAGCATGTACCCGGAAGACGCCAGCGATACCGAGACCCTGCTGCGCCTGGCCGATATCGCCATGTACCGGGCCAAGCAGGGCGGCGACAACAATGAAGGCGGCTACGTCTATTACAGCGAAGAGATGAACCGCAACACGCTGGACCTGTTGCGCATCGAGACCGGCCTGCTGCATGCCTTCGAATACAACGAACTGCTGCTGTACTACCAGCCCAAGGTGGACATGAACACCCTGGCCATCACCGGCGCCGAGGCGCTGGTGCGCTGGCAGCATCCGGAGCGCGGCCTGCTGCTGCCGGGCGAGTTCATCCCGATTGCCGAAGAGACCGGCCTGATCGTGCAACTGAGCGACTGGGTGCTGGACGCCGTCTGCCGCCAGGCGCGCTCCTGGAAAGAAGCCGGCCTGGCGCCGATCCGCATCGCCCTGAACGTGACGGCACGCGAATTCACCCGTTCCCTGCCGGACCGCGTGCGCGCCGCGCTGAGCCGGCATATGCTCAGCGGCGACTGGCTGGAGCTGGAAATCACCGAAAGCATGCTGATGCACAGCACGGACCGCGTCATCTCCATCATGGAGAAGATCTGCAGCCTGGGTATCACGATTTCGCTGGACGATTTCGGCACCGGCTATTCCAGCCTGTCCTACCTGAAGCGTTTCCCCATCAATACGCTCAAGATCGACCGCTCCTTCACCATGGGCATCCCCGACGACACCAATGACTGCGCCATTGCCAGCGCCATCATCGGCATCGCCAAGCAACTGCGCCACAAGGTCATCGCCGAAGGGGTGGAGACCGAAAAGCAGTTCAATTTCCTGCGCGAAGCCGGTTGCAACGAGCTGCAGGGCTATATCTTCTCGCGCCCGGTACCGGCGCCCGACTTCCACGCCATGCTGCTGGAGGGGCGCAAGCTCACTGTGGCGAGCGAGTCCTCCGCGGCTGCCCGGGATGGCACCGACGCCTGAAGCGGCTCGCTTTTCCGCGTCAGTTCCTGGCGTGGCTCTTTCCCTGTTCTGCATTGCCCATCGGCGGCTCGACCACTATGCTGGAGGAGATCTTTCGCGCCATCTGTCGCGATTTTCTCGTCCATGCCCGGAAACCTTTGGATAGGTAAGACGAATTCCATCGATTTTTCGTAGTCGGAATCAGGGCATCCCATTGGTCGGCATGAAAACCGCCTATCCTCGACATTTTTGTCACTATCACCATCAAAACCACCATCAATAAAAGGAGAATGATCATGAAGCGATACATCGCCCTGCTAGCAGCCCTGGCCGCCGGATCCGCGTGGGCGGCCTCGGATGCGCAGATCAAGGTGCCGCTCAATCTCGTCAATGCCCAGGGTGTCGCCGGACCCGCCGGCGAGGTGACCATCAGCGAGTCACCCTATGGGCTGGTGTTCAAGCCCTCCCTGAGCGGCTTGCCCAGTGGCATCCACGGTTTCCATGTGCACCAGAATCCATCGTGTGACCCGGTCAACAAGGATGGCAAGATGGAGCCCGCGCTGGCCGCCGGTGGTCATTGGGACCCCGAAAAGACGGGCAAGCATGAAGGCCCCTATGGCGAGGGACATCTGGGTGACCTGCCGGCCTTGTACGTGAATGCGGAAGGGCGGGCGGACTATCCGGTGTTGGCGCCGCGGATCAAGACTCTGGCCGAGGTGCGTGGGCATGCCCTGATGGTGCATGTGGGCGGCGACAATCATTCCGATCATCCGGCGCCGCTGGGCGGTGGGCGTGTGCGGATGGCATGTGGGGTGATCCAGTAAGCTTGCGCGACATTGTCCGGGAGCGAAGGGGGAGGGGGCTGCCTGTGCTGTCTCCCCCGATGCGCCGACTCCTCGCCGCCGACGCATCCGAAAACATCTTCCTGATCTGATGCCTGGGCTCCTGATGAGCTGGGCTTTTGGTATCGCTGGTTTCACGGATTACAGCAAGTCCAGGTAATCCGTCGGTATTCTTTACACATATATACAAATATTTTCACCTGTTGGTGTTGCTTTAAATTAAGTTGTTGATTTTATTGGAAATTTTATTATGGCATGGTATGTGCTTTGAGTGTTGCTTCCCAAGCATCATTCAACCAGGAAAGCCACCACATGTTCGTAAAAAAAATCCTCGCCATCGCTGTAGTCGCTGCATCCACGTTTGCAGCAGCGTCGAACGCCAATGCAAGCTTTATCGTGTCGAGCTACACCTCCGGAGACCAGGCTCTGCTCCAGGACACGACCTCGGGCCTGGAATGGGTCCGCTTCAACAAGACCAATAACAACGGAAACCTGGCTTCGGTACTGACGCAATGGTCTGGCTTCAGGCTTGCGACCATCAGCGAATTGCTGGGCCTGTATTCGGATGCCGGCCTGCCCAGCAGCAATACATTCTCTGTTTCTAACAATTCGACTTTGGGCCATGCTTTCGCAACATTCCAGCCGCTGATTGGCTACGGTAATTTGCAGAGCGGCGTCAACCCGGTCTCGTACGGAACCGCTTGGGATGCAGCCCTGGGGCGTGACGTCATGGCCGGGTTCCGTCAAGACGTCGGTTTTGGTGGAGCGGGCGCTTGGGACTACTGGACTCAAGATGGCTACATCGCCACCGCCGGCGTTGCTGATACCTCGTGGGCATTGGTCCGCACGACCACCAACGTGCCGGAACCCGCCACCCTTGCACTGATGGGTCTGGGCCTGGCCGGTGTGGCGCTGTCGCGCCGTAAAGCCAAGAAGCAATAAGGACCTAGTCAATCCGCTGTGACGCCCCGGTGCCCCCGGCACCTGGCGCGGCACGTAGGGTACTGGCCACCTCAAATCGAGGTGGCTTTTTTATTGCCTGTTTATGCAGGCTGTTCTCCCTGCCGGTTTTTTGGGGAGTGGCCTCGTCGACTCAATCCTTGATCGCTGAAGATGTGCCACCTGATGAGCAGGTTTTTGGCGCGTCGATACGCAGTTGGCTGATTGAATCAGTCCAGCGCACAATGACAGGATTATCGGAGGGGATTTTTGGGGCGGAAACAAAAACGGGCCGCGAAGGCCCGTTTTATATGATGCTTTGGCGGAGACGGAGGGATTCGAACCCTCGATACAGGTTTAAGCCCGTATGCTTCCTTAGCAGGGAAGTGCCTTCGACCACTCGGCCACGTCTCCACACTGAAGGCTGTTATCGCATTGCTGCGCTGCTTCAGCGAAGACCGAGATA
>JAFAMT010000031.1 GCA_019233085.1 Herbaspirillum sp. | reverse complement strand
TCCATGCGCACCCGATGCACGAAACCGCCCAGGCCGAAACGATCCTGCAGGTAGAGGAAGCTGGCGCCGATATTGTGATTGCCGCTGTCGCCGGCCACCTCGCCGAACTGGTAGTGCAGGTTGGCCGTGAAGCCGCCCAGGCGCGGCGTGGTGTAGCGGATCTGGTTGCTCCAGCCGGTATCGCTGGCATTGACCGAGTCCCAGCCGGTGCCGTTGTAGAGCGGCACGTTGGCATGCAGCACCAGAGGCGAGAACGCAAAGGAATCACCGAAGGCGTTGAACAGGGCCGTGGGGAGGAAGTTGGGCGCGCCATCGCGGCCCAGGTGCAGGGTACCCAGTTCGCTGGCCAGGCCGACGTAGGCGTTGCGGCTGAAGAAGCTCTCATTGCCGTTGAAGCGGCCCACGGCACCGGTATCGCTGCGGAAATAGCTGGCCAGCTTGAACTCGGCGCGCATGCCGCCACCGAGATCTTCCTTGCCCTCCACGCCCCACCAGGAAGTGCTCATGCCGCCCGAGTTGACGACGGCGGCGCGCTGGCTGCCGGCGTATTGCTGTACGCCGGCATAGGTGTCGACCAGGCCGGAGATGGTGACTTCCTGCGCAAAGGCGCGGCAGACGATACAGCAGGCGAAGACGGCAAGCATGGCTGCCAGTGGGGTCTTGTTCACGAGCGCAATTCCTTTCCCTGTTTTTTTCGGTGGATGACGGCGATGGTCGGGAGCGCCTGGCTCATGCAGCGGTGAATGGGCGCAAGCGTCCCCGCACGGGGTGCGCCGGTCGGTCGCCCTGTGCTCGGGTGGCCCGCGCGAGCGGGCCTGTATTACCTGAATGGACTACTGGATGACTGGATTACTTGGTCGAGCTGGAGGGGATGGCGCTGGCACCGGTGCCGGGGCTGGCCCGCTGGATGCGTGCGCTGCTGAAGCGGCGATAGAGGAAGAAGTACAGCTTGATGTACTGGCCCACCAGGATGGCATTCATGATGGTGCCTTCACGGATGAAATGCGGCTCGCCCAGGAAGGCCACACCCAGCGCGGCCGACAGGATCAGCAGGCTACAGTCGAAGCCGGTCTTGATGTTGCCCCACTTCCAGCCGGTCCGCTTGAAGACGGTATTGACGAACATGTCGATGGGCATCAGCACCAGGTTGGCCCGGATCATCAGGAACAGGCCCAGCGCCAGCAGTGCATCAGCCAGCACCAGCAGGCTGAAGCGGGCGGCATATTGCTCCAGGGCGATGGCGCGCGTGAGCATCAGGTTCACATCCAGGAAGGCCGCCAGCACGAAGGCCGGGATCAGCGAGGCAAAGTTCTTGAGCCGGAAATCACGCGGCAGGACCAGATAGGTCAGCAACAGCATGAGCAGCTCCAGCATGAAGTTGTAGGTCCCCTGGCTCAGCGGTGCGTGGATCAGCGTGAGCGTACGGGTGAGACTGCTTTGCGGCGAGATGCCGATGCCGGCGCGAATGGCCAGGCTCACGCCGAAGGTGAGGAGGTAGATACCGATGAAATAGGTGACCCAGCGTCGTGTCAGACTGCCGGTGTCGATGATGTCCGCCTCTTTGTCGTGCTGCGCCATGTCTGTCTCCTGGGTAGGTACGGATGCACTGCGACTGCCTTGGACTACATTGGACTGCGTTGGAAACCGGCATGCGGCCGTGCTGGCCGCATGCCTGGTCGGTGTGCTGCCGTCAGGCCAACATCAGACCATGAAACCGAAGCGGTCCAGCGAGATGAACAGCGTGAGCAGCTTGTTGACCACCGGTTCGCCTTCGTTGCGGTTGCCCATCTCCGCCAGCGCGGCATCGATGGCGCGGGTAGCCTCCAGCAACTCGGGCAAACCCATGTTGGCCATGACGCCGTAGATCTCCAGCGGCAGCTCGGCCTTGACCTGGCCACGGTCGGTGACCACGCAGCCGCCGACCTTTTCATCGACCCGGTGCAGGCAGTCGCACATCTCGGCGCTATCATCGCCCACGACGACGAAGTAGGCCTTGGGTGCGGGCCAGAATGTCGCCACTGCACCACGCTCTATCGACACCCCCTTGAAGAGCCCGTTGACCACATGGCGCTGGCCGTTGGCGTAGCGCTGCACCACCGAGATGCGGTTGAGCTTGACGCCGTCCAGCTCCGGCACCACCTTGCCGTTGCGCAGCGGCACCCAGACTTCCTGGAAGAACTTCTCGTGGCCACGTCCATAGACGTCGAAGAGCAAGACCTTGGCCATGGTTTCGTCGGCGGAGATCTCCAGCGGCACCAGGTCCAGCTGTTGCGGCTTGAGGCCGGCCAAGCCCGGCACCGGCTGCTTGGCCATGCCGGAGTAGTCGATCTGGACGCGCTTTTTCATCTGGCGGTCCTGGGCCACCAGTTCGCCATCCTTGAAGACGTAGCGCGGGTTGATCCTGGAAAGGCTGTCGGTGAGCACGATGTCGGCATAACGGCCCGGGGTCAGCGAGCCGATCCGGTTATCCATGCGGAAGGCGCGCGCGGTGTAGAGCGTGGCCATCTTGATGGCGTGGATGGGGTTGATGCCCATCTCGGCGCACAGGGAGATGATCCAGTCCATGTGCCCCTTGGTCAGCACGCGGTCCACCGAGATATTGTCGGCGCAAAGCTGGAAGTTCTCGGCCGGCCAGTTGCGCTTGACGATGGCGCGCAGCATGGTCTTGATCACCTCGGGACTGCCCACGCCGAACTTGACCTGGGTCTGCAGGCCGTAGCGCACGCTCTTCTCGATGTCGTCTTCCTTCCAGACATCATGGTTGGCGAAGGCGCCGATGGCGGGCATGTAGTTGAGCATCATGGGCGAGAGCGTGGTCACGCCCCAGTGGGTGTTCATGAAGCCGTTCCTGGCGCGGCCCATGGCCGACTTGCGGAAGTCATCGTCATTGCCCACGCTGTAGGTCAGGTGCGACAGCTCACCCAGGCCGATGACCGGTTCCATCTGCAGCAGCGCCTCGGTGACCGCGACGGGCACCTTCTTGCCGGGCGCGAAGGCGAAGACACGATAGGGCAGGTCCTGGTAATCCTTGAACAGGCCGGCGGTGGCCTCGACTGCTTCGCTGCCGGCGGCGCTGACGAAGTCCAGGCACTCCGAGAAGATGGTGGTAGTGCCGCAGGGCACGATGGCTTCGCCGAAGGCCACCGGATGCGCCAGCTGCGCCTCGAAGTGGACGTGCGCATCGATCAGGCCGGGGATGGCGTACAGGCCCTGGCCATCGAATACCTCGCGCACCTTCAGGATGGTCTCGTCCGGGTTCAGGCCGATGATGCGCTTGTCGTGGACCAGGATGGAACCGGAATAGACGCTCTCGCTGTGCACGTCCAGAATGTTGAGGTTCTTGAGCAGCAGGTCGGCCTCGGCGCGACCGTTGAGGATCTCGAAAATGGTACGCACCTGTTCCTCGTGGGCTGCGACCGCGTCACCCTGCAGGGGACCCTGCGCATTTCTGTCATTGATTTGCTGGTACATGCTTTGCCTCTCTCCGTTGTGTTCTGCGCTGCGGTCACTAGCGTCCTTACCATTTGCAGAAGTCGAATGCCGATGTTGGGCCGGATCGCCACGGCGGACAGCTGCACCTGTCGTGGCTCCGGGTCGCTTCGTTGTTGAACGCGACGGACTCATTACATCCGAATTCACCGCTATCGAAAACAAGCGAATTTCGAATAGAGCGTGCTCGTTTCGAGTACACTCGGCGATCATCCCACTGCCCTTGCCTGCCATGCTGCACTCCCGCCTGCTGCGCTATCTCGATGAAGTGGCCCGTTGCGGATCCATCCGCGCCGCGGGTGAGCGGCTGCATGTGGCGCCCTCGGCCATCAACAAGCATCTGCTGGCGCTGGAGGAGGAGCTGGGCACGCCGCTCTTCGAGCGACTGCCCCGCGGCTTGCGCCCCACACCGGCCGGTGAGCTGCTGCTGGCCCATGTGCGCAAGACCCTGCTGGAGTTCCGCCAGGTCGAGGCCGAGATGCGCGCACTGCAAACCCTGCAGGCGGGTGAAGTCATCATCGCCACCATGACCGGGCTGGCCAGCGGCATCGTGGCCACCGCCGCCAGCCGCTTCAGTGCGCGCTACCCGCAGATCCGCGTCTCGATCCGGGTGCTGCCGGCGCGCGCCATCCAGGAAGCCCTGGCCAATGGCGAGGCCGACCTCGGGCTGGGCTTCAACATCCCGGCCTCGCCCCAGCTGGCCTCCCTGTGGGAAATGGATGCCAGCCTGGGCGCGGTGATGTCGCCCGACCACGCCCTGGCGCGCATGGAGTCGATCCCGCTGGCGCACTTCGCCGCCTACCCGCTGGTGTTGGCCGACCGCTCCATGCTGATCCACGGCATCATCACCGAGACCTTCGCCGAGGCCGGCGTTGCGCTGGAGGCTTCGTTCCGGACCAACTCCATCGAGGCCATGAAGCGCCTGGCCGCTACCGGCGACGCAGTGGCCTTCCTGAGCCGCTTCGACATCGCCGAGGAAATGCGCCAGGAAGTGCTGACCTTCCGCCAGATTCGTGATCGCGGTTTTCGCAGCAACATGCTCTCGCTGGTGCGACGCGACAAACCCGGACAGGGGCTGGCCGGGCAGTTGTTGGGCGAGGAGATCATGGGCGTGCTGGGCAGCATGAGCGCCTGAGCAGGCGGGGCGGCCCACTCGCCGCCATTGATCTTGCAGCACAGGGGCGGGTTCTAAATACCTGCCCACTGTGCGCCACTTTGGTGCACAATGCGGATCCTCTTCGCGATACCGGATCACGCATGTCAGGCGTCCCCAACTCCTCCACCGGCGAGGCCATCAGTCAATCTGCCGCTGCTATGCCCGGCAGGCTCCAGGAAGCGCGTCGCGGCCTGCGCGCCTCGCTGCCGGTGCTGCTGGGCTTCATCCCCTTCGCCCTGGTGCTGGGTGCACAGGCCGTGCAGAAGGGCCTGGGCATCTGGGAAGTGCCGCTGATGACCGGACTCAATTTCGCCGGTGGCTCCGAATTCACCGCCGTGCGCCTGTGGACCTCGCCACCGCAGCTGCTGCTGATCGCGGCCATGTCGCTGCTGGTCAATAGCCGCCACCTGCTCATGAGCGCCGCGCTGGCGCCCTATCTGCGTCATGTGCCGCGTCGCCGTGCGCTGGCGGCGCTGTTCTTCATGTGTGACGAAAGCTGGGCACTGGCGCTGGCCGATGCACAGCGCCGTGGCATCGGCCGCGTCAGCCTGCCCTACTACCTCGGTGCCTCGGCCGGCCTGTACCTGACCTGGGTCGTGTTCACCGGCCTGGGCGCGGCGCTGGGGCCGGTGATCGGGGATGTGGAGAAATTCGGTTTCGACATGGCCTTCACTGCCGTCTTCCTGGTGCTGTTGCGCGGCATGTGGCGCGGCATGCGCGCCAGCCTTCCCTGGCTGGTCAGCCTGGGGGTGGCCGCACTGACCTACCGGCTCATGCCGCAGGGCGCCTGGTATGTGGCCGCCGGTGCCGTGGCGGGGCTCGCCAGCGCTGCACTCACCGCGCCCCGGGAGCCGCAGCCATGATCGATAGCGCCACCCTGGCGACCATCGCCCTGATGGCCGGCGGTACCTATCTGACCCGTATCCTCGGCTACCTGGCGCTGCGCAATCGCGTGCTCAGCCCACGCATGCGCTACGTGCTGGAATGCGTGCCCGGTTGCGTGCTGATCTCGGTGATCGCCCCGGCCTTCGTCTCGGACCGCCCGGCCGACCTGGTGGCGCTGGCCATCACGGTGGCGGCGGCCAGCCGCCTCTCCATCCTGCCGACCGTGGTCATCGGCATCATCTCCACGGGCGTGCTGCGCTACCTGCTGGCGCCTTGACTTATCCACAGCGCGACGCCGCCCCTCGTTCCGGGTGGCGCGCTCGCGCATGGGTCTCTCCGGTACAAAAAATGCTTGCGTTATTGGATCCAATTAATTAAATTTGGATCCTCTATCTCTTGCCATCTTGCCAGGCATAGCCGTCTCTCACCTCATTCATCCCAAAAAAAAAGGATTCGCCATGCAGACCTTCTTCCGTCGCCTGACCCTATTGAGCGCCATCCTCTGTGCCTATGGCGTGGCGCATGCCGCCGACCGCGTCGTCAAGGTCGGCTTCAGCAGCCCGCTCACGGGCGCACAGGCAGCCGCCGGCAAGGACAACGAACGCGGCCTGCGCATGGCCATCGACGAACTCAACCAGAAGGGCGTGGCCGTGGGCGGCGACACGGTGCGCTTCGAAGCCCTGGTGGAAGATGACCAGGCCGATCCCAAGGCCGGCGTGACGGTGGCGCAGAAGCTGGTGGATGCCAAGGTGGCGGCGGTGTTCGGTCCCTACAACTCGGGCGTGGCCATCCCGGCCTCCAAGCTGTACAACGATGCCGGCATCGTCATGGCCACGGTCGGCTCCAATCCCAAGATCACGCTGCAGGGTTTTGCCAATGTCTATCGCGTCTCGGCCAGCGACAGCCAGCTGGGAGGCAAGATGGCCCTGTACGCAGCGCGCGAGCTGAAGTTCAAGCGGGTCGCCCTGATCGATGACCGCACCGCCTATGGCGTGGGCGTGGCCGAGGAGTTCGCCAAGGTGGCCAAGGCCAATGGCATCGAGGTGGTCTCGCGCGACTTCACCAATGACAAGGCGGTGGACTTCAACGCCATCCTGACCTCGATCAAGGGCAAGAAGCCCGACGCCATCTTCTACGGCGGCTACTTCTCGCAGGCCGCGCCGATGAAGCGCCAGATGAAGTCGCTGGGCCTGGATATCCCGCTCATGGGTGGCGACGCCATCTGCGATACCGAGATGGGCAAGCTGGGTGGCGACGCCGTCAACGGCAGCACCTACTGTACCCAGGGCGGTGGCCTGCTCAAGACCAACAGCGCCGAGACCTTCGTGGCCAACTACGAGAAGCGCAACAACGCCAAGCCGATGTTCTACGCGGTGTCCTTCTATGACGCCGCCAAGCTGGTGGCCGCCGCCATGTCCAAGGCGGGCTCGACCGAACCGGCCAAGTACGGCCCGGTGCTGGCGCAGATGTCCTACAAGGGAGTGGCCGGTACCTATGAATTCGACAGCAACCACGACCTGAAGAGTTCGCCGGTCACCATCTTCCAGTTCAAGGATGGTCGCCCGGAACCGCTGGCCAACTATTGAGCCAACGGCGCCTGCCGCCGTACGCACTGCGCTTGAGCTTCTCCCATCCTGGAGAGTTGCGCCGGCAGGCCTGGCTTGCCGGCGCTTTTTGATTTCTTGTGCCGGCGTTGTCGCCGCGCCGCCGCTTGACTATCGGGATGCCAGATGCTCCCCCAGGAGCCCCTCCAGCGTGAGGCTGGCCTGCTCGAAACGTTCGACCAGGAAGTCCAGCAAGGCGCGCACCCGCGGCGCCATGTAGCGGGTGCGCTGGTAGAACACATGCACCGGCGCTTCCGGGGTGCGCCACTGCGGCAGCAGCAGCTGCAGCCGCCCGGCCTGCAGGTCGGCGCCGATATCCCATATCGATTTCATGACGATGCCGTGACCGTTGATGGCCCACTCACGGGCCACGGCGCCATCGTTGGTTTCGCGTGCGCGGGCCGGCGGGACGACGAAGGTCTCCTGCCGTCCTGCGCGCTCGAAGCGCCATTCATTGGCCATGCCCGTGGCGGAGGACAGCACGATGCAGTCCAGGCGCTCCAGGTCGGCAGGTTCCTGCGGCATGCCGTGCGCGGCGACATAGGCCGGAGAGGCGCACAACAGCCGTCGGTTGAACGCCAGCGGCCGCGCCACCATGGAGCTGTTCTGCGGCACGCCGAAACGGATGGCCAGGTCCAGGTCATCCTGCACCAGGTTGGCCACGGCATCGCCCAAAATCAGCGCCAGCGTGATCTGCGGATGCAGGCGGTTGAATTCCTCCAGCCACCCCTGCAGCACGTTGCGCCCGAAGTCCGAGGTGGCCGCGATGCGCAGCTTGCCACTGACCGCGCTGCGCCCGGCCTGTAGCGCGGCCTGGGCATCATCCAGCGCATCCAGGGCCTGCTGGCAATGCGCCAGGTACATGGCACCCTCGGCGGTGAGCCGCAGGCGCCGCGTGGTGCGTTCGAACAGGCGCGTGTTCAGCGCGGCCTCCAGCTTCACCAGGCGCGCGCTGGAAGCGGCCGGCGACAAGCCCATCTTGCGGCCCGCCGCAGAGAGGCTGCCCAGGCTGGCCGCTTCGACGAAGAGACGGATATCTCCCAGGTTTTGGGTCATCATTATTCTGCTTTTTTTGATAATTGTTCAAATACTAGCCCAATTATCAATTCATCGGCACATTCGCATAATGGCTCCATTCCAACCTATCCCGGAGTCTTCCATGCAAACCCCTGCCTCTCTCCTTGCCCCGCTGCGCGTCGGTGCGCTGACCTTGCCACACCGCATCGTGATGGCCCCCATGACCCGCGCACGCAGCACCCAGCCGGGCGACCTGCCCAATGCGCTCAATGCTGCCTACTACGCCCAACGCGCCTCGGCTGCGCTGATCGTCAGCGAAGCCGCGCAGATCTCACCCCAGGGCAAGGGCTATTCATTCACCCCCGGCATCTACAGCGAGGAGCAGGTACGTGGCTGGCAACTGGTGACCAGTGCGGTCCACCAGGCTGGTGGGCGCATCTTCCTGCAACTCTGGCACGTGGGCCGCATGTCGCATCCCGACTTCCATGATGGGGCGCTGCCGGTGGCACCGTCGGCCCTGTCCTTCGAGGGACAGATCTGGAAGGTCGACGAGGCCACCGGCATCGGTGCCATGGTCGACTCGCCCACGCCCCGCGCGCTGGACCGCGCCGAGATCACCGCCATCGTCGAGGATTTCCGCAAGGCCGCACGCAATGCCATCACGGCCGGCTTCGACGGCGTTGAAATCCACGGTGCCAACGGCTACCTGGTCGACCAGTTCCTGCGCACCACCTCCAACCATCGCCAGGATGAATACGGTGGCAGCCGCGAGAACCGCCTGCGCTTTCTCAAGGAAGTCGTCGATGCCGTCGCCGGCGAAGTCGGCGCGCAGCGCACGGCGATCCGCCTGGCGCCCTTCCTGACCGCACGCGGCATGGATTGCCCGGACATCCTGCCGACCATCCTGGAGGCCGCCACCTTCCTGCAGGAGCGCGGTATCGCCTACCTGCACCTGGTGGAAGCGGACTGGGACGACGCCCCCGACATCACCGAAGCATTCCGCCAGCAACTGCGCGAGCGCTTCAGCAATCCCATCATCGTGGCCGGCAACTATGACAAGCCACGC
>JAFAMT010000013.1 GCA_019233085.1 Herbaspirillum sp. | reverse complement strand
TGATGGCGCCGCTGCTGCATGGCCTGCGCGACTACACAGGCGAGCCGCACCGGGTCGAGTTGGTGGGCGTGATCCAGGAAGTGGACTACTACGACGACAGCAAGGGCACCAACGTTGGTGCCACCGTGGCAGCCTTGAACGGCCTGGGTTTGGGCGGCCGTCCCAATCGCATCGTGTTGATCGCCGGTGGCGATGGCAAGGGCCAGGATTTTTCGCCGCTGGATCTGCCGGTGCAGAAATACGCGCGCACCGTGCTGCTGATCGGCCGCGACGCCCCGGCCATCCGTGCCGCGCTGGCCGGCAGCGGTGTCGAGCTGGTCGATTGCGCCAGCCTGGAACAGGCCGTGGAGCAGGCCGCCACCATCGCCCAGGCGGGCGACATCGTGCTGCTGTCGCCGGCTTGCGCCAGCCTGGACATGTTCCGCAACTATGCCCATCGCGCCGAGGTCTTCGTGGATGCGGTGCGCGAAGTGGCGCTTTCCCGTGGTGAGGTGCTGGTATGAAACTGAACCTGTCTTCGATGCGCAACTGGCTGGGCGGCTTGAAGGAAGCCGCGCCGGCCGCGACCGGGCGCGCGCGCACCGGCCGTGGCAGCGCATCGGGCAGCGTCGGTTTCGAGCAGCGCTCGCGCATGATGGAATACGACCAGCCGCTGATCTGGGTGGTGTTGCTGCTGATGCTGTTTGGCATGGTGATGGTCTACTCGGCCTCGGTGGCCTTGCCGGATTCGCCCAAGTACGCGTCATATTCGAACTACCACTTCCTGATCCGCCAGGCCATCTTCATCGTGCTCTCCATCATTGCCGGTGCGATCGCCTTCCGCGTGCGTATCGAGACCTGGCAGAAGTGGGCACCCTACCTGTTCGCCATCACCATGATCCTGGTGCTGCTGGTGCTGATTCCGGGCGTGGGCAAGGGTGTCAATGGCGCCAAGCGCTGGCTGTCGTTAAAGATCATCAACCTGCAGCCCTCCGAGCTGATGAAGCTGTTCATCGTGCTCTACGCCGCCGACTACACGGTACGCAAGCAAGCCGTGATGCATAAGCTGCTCAAAGGCTTTGCCCCGATGGCGGTGGCCGTGGGCGTGGCAGGCCTGTTGCTGCTGCTGGAACCCGACCTGGGCGCCTTCGGCGTGATCGCCTGCATCGCCATGGGCATCCTGTTCCTGGGCGGGATCAATGGTGTCTGGTTCGGCGGTATCGGTGCCACGCTGGTGGGGGTGTTCTCGCTGGTGATCATCAGTTCGCCCTGGCGGCGCGAGCGTATCTTCGCCTACCTCAATCCCTGGGAAGAAGAAAACGCCCTGGGCAAGGCCTACCAGCTGTCGCACTCGCTGATCGCCTTCGGCCGCGGCGAGCTGTTCGGCGTGGGCCTGGGCAGCAGCGTGGAAAAACTGCATTACCTGCCCGAAGCCCATACCGACTTCCTGCTGGCCGTCATCGGCGAGGAACTCGGCTTTGTCGGCGTGATGGTGGTGGTGCTGCTGTTCTACTGGCTGGTCAAGCACGCCTTCGAGATCGGCCGCCAGGCCATCGCCCTGGACCTGACCTTTGCCGGCCTGGTGGCCAAGGGCATCGGCATCTGGCTGGGCGTGCAAGCCTTCATCAACATGGGCGTGAACCTGGGTCTCTTGCCCACCAAGGGCCTGACCCTGCCGCTGATGAGCTATGGCGGCTCGGGCGTGCTGCTGAACTGCGTCGGCCTGGCCATCCTGTTGCGTATCGATTATGAGAATCGCGTCCTGATGCGCGGAGGTCGCCTATGAGCGCGCCGCGCAAACTGCTGATCATGGCGGCCGGTACCGGCGGCCATATCTTCCCCGGCCTGGCAATTGCCGACACCATGCGTGCGCGTGGCTGGCAGGTCAGCTGGCTGGGCACCACCCACGGCATGGAGCGCGAGCTGGTGCCGCGCCACGGCGTGGAGATGGACAGCATCGTCTTCGCCGGCCTGCGCGGCAAGGGCCTGATGCATACGGTCAAGGGCGTGTGGCGCCTGGCGGCCAGCTTCTTCCATTGCTTTGCCATCCTCGGACGGCGTCGTCCTGATGTGGTGCTGGGCATGGGTGGCTACGTCACCGTGCCGGGTGGCGCCATGGCGCGCCTGCGTGGCAAGCCGCTGGTGCTGGTCAATGCGGATGCGGCGCTGCTGCTGTCCAACAAGACCCTGACACCGCTGGCCGACAAGGTGCTGTTCGGCTTCCCGGCCGATTTCGGCCGCGCCACCGGCAAGGCCGAGGTGACCGGCAATCCGGTGCGCCAGGAGATCATCGCCCTGCCGCAGCCGGCCCAGCGTTACGCCGGCCGCAGCGGCCCGCTGAAGATCCTGGTGGTGGGCGGCAGCCTGGGCGCCAAGGTATTGAATGACAATGTGCCTGCGGCGCTGGCCCTGCTGCCGGCAGAGCTGCGCCCGCAGGTCACGCACCAGTCGGGCAAGCAGCATATCGAGGCCTTGCGGGCAGCTTATGCCAAGGCCGGCGTGCAGGCCGAGGTAGTCGATTTCATCGACGACATGCCGCGCCGCTATGCCGACGCAGACCTGGTGATCTGCCGTGCCGGCGCCATCACGGTGTCCGAGCTGACCGCCGCAGGGGTGGCCAGCGTGCTGGTCCCGCTGGCGGTCTCGACCACCTCGCACCAGATCGACAACGCCAGGTGGATGGCACAGAACAAGGCGGCAATCCATTTGCCGCAACGCGAACTGACGCCGGATCATCTGGCCGGTTTGCTCAAGAAACTGGACCGCGCTGCATGCCAGCAGATGGCGCAGGCGGCATACGAACAAGGCCGGCGCGATGCCAACGAGGCAATCGCGCACGTGCTGGAAGGACTGGTAACACCATGAAGCATCGCGTCAAGAACATCCACTTCGTCGGCATCGGCGGCTCGGGCATGAGCGGCATTGCCGAAGTGCTGCTCAACCTCGGCTACGGCGTCTCGGGCTCCGACCTGGGCAGCAATGCCGCTACCCAGCGCCTGGCGCAGCTGGGTGCGACGATCCGCCAAGGCCATGCCGCCGAGCACATCGACGGCGCCGACGCCATCGTCACCTCCACCGCCGTCAAGGGCGACAACCCGGAGGTGTTGGCCGCGCGCAAGAAACACATTCCCATCGTGCCGCGTGCGGTAATGCTGGGCGAGCTGATGCGCCTGAAGAAGGGCATCGCCATTGCCGGCACCCACGGCAAGACCACCACCACCAGCCTGGTGGCCAGCGTGCTGGCGCAAGGCGGCCTGGACCCGACCTTCGTCATCGGCGGCCGCCTCACCAGTGCCGGCGCCAATGCCAAGCTGGGCACCGGTGAATTCATCGTGGCCGAGGCCGACGAGTCCGATGCGTCCTTCCTGAACCTGACGCCGGTCATCGAGGTCATCACCAACATCGACGCCGATCACATGGAGACCTACAACCATGATTTCGCGCGTCTGAAGCAGGCCTTCGTCGAATTCACCCAGCGCCTACCCTTCTATGGCGTGGCCGTGGTCTGCCTGGATGACCCGCATGTGCGCGAGATCATGCCCATGATTTCCAAGCCCCTGTTGACCTATGGTTTCCACGAAGACGCCGATGTGCGCGCCATCGATGCCAAGGCGGTCGAGGGCCACATGGAATTCACGGTGATCCAGGATGGCTTCGCCCCCATGCAGGTGAGCCTGAACCAGCCCGGCATGCACAATGTGCAGAACGCCTGCGCCGCCATCGCCATCGCCCGCGAACTGGACGTGGACGACGCCGCCACCCAGAAGGCGCTGACCGATTTCAACGGCGTGGGCCGTCGCTTCACCCGCTATGGCGAAGTCCCCATCGTCGATGGCGAGGGCAAGCCGGCCGGGCATTTCACGCTGGTGGATGACTACGGCCATCATCCGGCCGAGACCGCCGCCACCATCGCAGCGGCCCGTGGCGCCTATCCGGGCCGCCGCCTGGTGCTGGCCTTCCAGCCGCACCGCTATACCCGTACGCGCGATCTGTTCGAGGATTTCGTCAAGGTGCTGTCTTCGCCGGACGTGCTGGTGCTGGCCGAGGTGTATTCGGCCGGCGAAGCCCCCATCGTGGCCGCCGATGGCCGTTCGCTGGCGCATGCGTTGCGTGCGGCCGGCAAGGTCGAGCCGGTCTTCGTGGACGATATCGCCAACATGCCGGAGACCATCCGCAACGTGGTGCGCGACGGCGACGTGGTCATGACCATGGGCGCCGGATCGATTTCGGCCGTGCCGGGGCGCCTGGTGGCGCAGGCCGGCGTCAAGAATGAACAGGGGGCCGCATGATCAGCCAGGAACAGATCAAGGCCTTTGGCCGCGTGGGCGTGCTCTTCGGCGGTCGTTCCGCCGAGCGCGAAGTGTCGCTGATGTCCGGTGACGGCGTGCTGCAGGCCCTGCGCAGCAAGGGCGTGGATGCCCATCCCTTCGACCCGGGCGTACGCTCGCTGGGCGAACTGCAGGCCGAGAAGTTCGACCGTGTCTTCATCGCCCTGCATGGCCGCTATGGCGAGGACGGCACCCTGCAGGGTGCGCTGGAACAGATGGGCCTGCCCTATACCGGCCCGGGCGTGATGGCCTCCAGCATCGCCATGGACAAGGTCATGACCAAGCGCGTATGGCTTTCCTACGGCTTGCCCACGCCACGTTTCGAGGTGCTTGATGCCCGTGCCACCAGCCGCGAGCAACTGCGCGTGGTCCCTGATGTGCTGGGCCTGCCGCTGATGCTCAAGGCGCCACACGAAGGCTCGACCATCGGCATCGCCAGGGTCAACGGCTATTCGGACATGCAGGAAGGCTTCGACCTCTGCGCCCGCTACGACAGCGTGGTGCTGGCCGAGGAATTCATCCGCGGTCGCGAGCTGACCGTGCCGGTGCTGGGCGCGGGCCGTGACGCCCGGGCGTTGCCGGTCATCGAGATCTGCGCGCCCGAAGGCAACTACGACTACCAGAACAAGTATTTCACCGACGTCACGAAATATTTCTGCCCGGCGCCGCTGGAGGAGGAACTGACACGCCACATCCAGGATCTGGCGGTACGGGCCTTCAATGCGCTGGGTTGCCGGGGCTGGGGGCGGGTCGACTTCATGCTGCGCGAAAGCGCCGGCAAGGCCGACCCCTACCTCATCGAGATCAACACCTCGCCCGGCATGACCGGCCATTCGCTGGTACCGATGGCGGCCAAGGCGCTGGGCATGAGTTACGAAGACCTGTGCTGCGAGATCCTGCAGATGGCCGCATTGGACATGCGCCCGTCCAAGGACTGGACGCCGCAGGCGGGTCAGTCGTGATGGTACGGGTTTAAGGGAGCGCGCGCGTCGATGTGGCAGGACGTCAAGATGCTCAACGCCATCAGCAGTGCGCTCGTCGCGCTGGTGTTGCTGGCCCTGGTGGCATCAGGTTTGTGGTGGGTGGCGCAGCGGCCGATGTTTACGCTGCACACGATACGCATAGAGAGTGCCGGCGAGTTGCCGCTGGAGAAGGTCAATGCCTTGACGGTGCGAGCCACTGCGGTGCCGCGCATCCATGGCAACTTCTTCACGGCTGACCTGACGGCCGTGCGGGCGGCCTTCGAGGCGGTGCCCTGGGTGCGCAAGGCGATGGTGCGGCGTGAATGGCCGGACCGGCTGGTGGTGAAGATCGAGGAACATCGTGCCCTGGGTACCTGGGGCGAGGATGGCAAGTTGTTGTCGCAGAAGGGTGATGTCTTCACCGCCAACCTGGCCGAGGCCGAGGACGACGGTGACCTGCTGGAGTTTGACGGCCCACCCGGCAGCGAGAAACAGGTCGTGACAAGGCTGGAGCAGTTCCGGCAGTGGTTTGCGCCCATGAAGCTGGCGCCGGAATCGCTGGTACTGTCCAACCGCTATGCCTGGACCGTGAAGCTGGACAATGGCATGACCGTCGAACTGGGGCGCGACCAGGGCGATGCGGTACTCAAGGAACGTATTGCGCGACTGGTGGCAGTGTATCCGCAGTTGCTGGAAAGATTGCAGGGCAAGATAGAGAGCGTCGACTTGCGCTATCCCAACGGGATGGCACTCAAGGCGGATGGAATGGTGCTGGCGGCATTGAACGGGAAAAAGAAATAAGCGGAACGATATGACAAAAGACGCAAAGAATCTGATCGTCGGTCTCGACATCGGCACCGCCAAGGTGGTGGCGGTGGTCGCCGAGGTGTTGCCCGATGGCCGCCATGAGGTCATCGGCCTGGGGCAGGCCGACTCCAAGGGGCTCAAGAAGGGGGTGGTGGTCAACATCGAGGCCACCGTCGAATCCATCCAGCGCGCCCTGGAAGAGGCCGAGCTGATGGCCGACTGCAAGATCCGCAATGTCTATACCGGCATTGCCGGCAGCCACATCCGCAGCTTCAATTCCAGCGGCATGGTGGCCATCAAGGACAAGGAAGTCACGGCCGCCGATGTCTCGCGCGTGATCGAGACCGCCAAGGCAGTCAACATCCCGACCGACCAGCAATTGCTGCACACGGTGCCGCAGGAGTTCATCGTCGACAACCAGGAAGACGTGCGCGAGCCCATCGGCATGAGCGGCATCCGCCTGGAAGTGAAGGTGCATATCGTCACCGGTGCGGTGTCGGCGGTGCAGAACATCGTCAAGTGCGTGCGCCGTTGCGGCCTGGAAGTGTCGGACCTGATCCTGCAGCCGATGGCCTCGGCCGATTCGGTGCTGACCACCGACGAGCGCGAGCTGGGCGTGGTGCTGGTCGACATCGGTGGTGGCACCACCGACGTGGCCGTGTTCACCGAAGGCGCGATCCGTCATACGGCCGTGATCCCCATCGCCGGCGACCAGATCACCAACGACATCGCCATGGCCTTGCGCACGCCCACGCTGGAGGCCGAGGAAATCAAGCTGCGCTATGGCGTGGCCAAGCAAATCCTGGCCGATCCGACCGAGACGCTGGAAGTGCCGGGCCTGGGTGACCGCAATCCGCGCACCCTGTCGCGCCAGGCGCTGGCGGCCGTCATCGAGCCGCGCGTGGAAGAACTGTTTGCGCTGGTGCACCAGGTGGTGCGCGAGTCGGGTTACGAAGAAGTGCTGTCCTCGGGCATCGTCCTCACCGGCGGCTCGGCGATGATGCCCGGCATGACCGAACTGGCCGAGGATATCTTCTTGAAGCCGGCGCGCCTGGGTACGCCCGAATACAGCGGTCAGCTGGCCGACGTGGTGCGCAGCCCGCGCTACGCCACCGTGCTGGGTCTGCTGCAGGAAGCCAAGAAGCAATACCTGCGCGGTTACATCGTGACCCGCCAGGAAGGTTCGGTGAAGGCGGTGTGGCAGCGCATGAAGGAATGGTTCCTGGGTAATTTCTGAGGATCGAGGCATTCGCGCTGGGAGCTACGAGGCGCGAATGCATCAGGATGTAAGAGTTTGGCAGTCCATGATTCAACAGCGGTAAGGTTCAAGCAGTAAAAGATTTATAAAAAGCGGCATTAAAACGTAGCAGTTCCGCAGCAAAATCGCAGGATGGTTTTTTAGAATAGCGGTATCAGCCAGATTTGAATTGAACGGACAGACAGCAGTGATCAGTTGCTAGTCGTCACACCGCGTGATGCCTATCAACTGCCAGCTGCAGGACACATATATTTAAAGGAGTCATCATGGAAATCGATATGGTCGACAATGCTACGCTGGGGACGATCATCAAGGTCGTGGGCGTTGGCGGTGCAGGCGGCAATGCCGTGCAGCACATGATCAACAAGGGTGTGTCCGGGGTGGAGTTCATCGCCGCCAACACGGATGCGCAGGCGCTCAAGCAGTCCAAGGCGCATAACGTCATCCAGATCGGTGACACCGGTCTGGGCGCAGGCATGCAGCCCGACGTCGGCCGTCGCCTGGCCGAGGAAACCCGTGCGCGCATCGAGGATTCGCTGCGCGGCGCGCACATGGTCTTCATCGCCGCCGGCATGGGCGGTGGCACCGGCACGGGTGCTGCACCCGTGGTGGCGCAGGTGGCCAAGTCGCTGGGCGCGCTGACCGTGGCAGTGGTCTCCAAGCCCTTCTCCTACGAAGGCCAGAAGTGCATGGACATCGCCGACGCCGGTCTGGAAGAGCTGACCCAGCACGTCGATTCGCTGATCATCATCTTGAACGAGAAGCTCGAAGAGATCTACGAAGATGACAGCATGATCGAATGGCTGTCCCACGCCGACGACGTCCTCAACAACGCCGTGGCCGGTATCGCCGAGATCATCAACGTGCCCGGCCATATCAACGTCGACTTCAACGACGTCAAGACCATCATGGGCGAGCAGGGCAAGGCCATGATGGGTACGGCCACCGCCGCCGGCGTGGACCGTGCCCGCGTGGCAGCCGAGCAGGCCGTGGCCTCGCCGCTGCTGGATGGCATCGACCTGTCCGGCGCGCGCGGCGTGCTGGTCAACGTGACTGCCAGCCGTGGCCTGAAGGGTAAGGAAATCAAGGAAGTGATGGCCACCGTGCGTGCCTTCGCCGCTCCTGACGCTTCCATCGCCCAGGGTATCGCCTACGACGACAGCATGGGCGACGAGATCCGCGTCACCGTGGTGGCGACCGGCCTGGGCCGTGCCCGCAAGGCGGTGCAACTGGTGCAGACCCCGGTCATGCGCACCGGTACCCACAACGAGCCCCTGATGGCCACCGGCACCATCGCCCAGCAAGGCGTGGCGCAAGCGGCCGCACCTGCCTTCGGCGGCCTGAAGGCGCCGGCCGTGTGGCGTCGCGAGTCGGCCTCCGACACCGTGCGCGCCCTGGAAAAGAATGGCATGGAAACCTACGACATTCCGGCCTTCCTGCGCAAGCAGGCGGACTGAGCTGTCGCCGCTGCCGGCCTGATGCAGTCGCAGCAGGCCGGCCGGTTCCGAGGCATACTAACGCCGCGCCTGGTGCGCGGCGTTTTTTCGTGCGCCGCCCGCCGGTAACTCATCTGTCCGATCGATCAATCGGGCCAGATTCATCACCTAGATCACTTATACAACCAGACGAGGAAACCACCATGACCATCAAGATCGGCGATCGCCTGCCGGAAGGCACCCTGACCGAATTCATCGAGACCGAGACCGAAGGTTGCAGCCTGGGTCCGAACGCCTTCAAGGTGTCCGACCTGGTCAAGGGCAAGAAGATCGCCCTGTTCGCGCTGCCCGGTGCCTTCACCCCGACCTGTTCGGCCAAGCACGTGCCGGGCTATATCGCCCTGGCGGACCAGTTCAAGGCCAAGGGTATCGACGAGATCTGGTGCCTGTCGGTCAACGACGCCTTCGTCATGGGCGCCTGGGGCCGCGACCAGAAGGCCACCGGCATCGTGCGCATGTTCGGCGATGGCAGCGCCACCTTCACCAAGGCCCTGGGCATGGAGTTCGACCTGACCGAGCGCAACATGGGCGTGCGCTCGCAGCGTTACTCGATGCTGCTGGAAGACGGCGTGGTCAAGCAACTGAACCTGGAAGCCCCGGGCAAGTTCGAGGTCTCCAACGCCGAGACGCTGCTGGGCCAGCTGGGCTGAGCAGGACTTACTGGTGGGACGAAGACGGCATGCCGCGGCATGCCGTTTTTCTTGCCGGAAATGATTTATACCTGCCCATGGCCGCCTGACATGCTCCTGACGGGCTTTGCAGACGGGAACGATTTGCAACAACTCTCCCACCCGCCGGGGCGGGGCAGGGGCATCTTGGCTATAATGACCGGATGTTGAAACAGCGCACAATCAAGAATCTGGTCAAGACCACCGGCGTGGGACTGCACTCCGGCACCAAGGTCGAGCTCACCCTGCGTCCGGCAGCGCCTGACACCGGCATCATCTTCCGTCGCGTGGATCTGGACCCCGTGGTCGAGCTGCCCATGATTGCTACCGGCGTGGGCGACACCCGCATGGCCTCGACCCTGACCAAGGATGGCGCCAAGGTTTCCACCGTCGAGCACCTGCTGTCGGCCTGCGCCGGCTTGGGCATCGACAACCTCTATATCGACCTGACCGCCGAGGAAATCCCCATCATGGATGGCTCGGCGTCCTCGTTCGTGTTCCTGCTGCAGCAAGCCGGCTTGCAGGAGCAGGAAGCTGCCAAGAAATTCATCCGCGTCAAGAAGCCCGTGGAAGTGCGCGAAGGCAAGGGTGACAAGGAAAAATGGGCGCGCCTGGAACCCTATGAGGGCTTCCGCCTCAAGTTCTTCATCGAATTCAACCATCCCGCCGTGGATGGGACCGGCCAGGTGGCCGAGGTCGACTTTGGTATCGACTCCTACGTCAAGGAAATCGCCCGCGCGCGTACCTTCGGCTTCATGCAGGACGTCGAAACCCTGCGCGGCATGGGCCTGGCGCGCGGCGGCTCGTTCGAGAACGCCATCGTCATGGACGAGTACCGCATCCTCAACGCCGACGGCCTGCGCTACGACAACGAGTTCGTGCGCCACAAGATCCTGGACGCCATCGGCGACCTCTACATCATCGGCCATCCGCTGCTGGCCAGCTATGACGCCCACAAGTCCGGTCATGGCCTCAACAACCTGCTGCTGCGCGAATTGCTGAGCCAGCCTGACGCCTACGAGGTGGTCAGCTTCGACAAGCTGGAGCAGGCACCTCGCACCTACGTGATGCAGGCCAAGCAGGAATGGGCGCTGAACTGAGCGCCTTACTGGGCCTGGGCGCCAGATTGCACGCCATTCAAGGCTGGCCATCGGGACCCGACGACAAAAAAACGCCCCGGTCGACACCGGGGCGTTTGTTTTTGGATATGACAAGGATGTAAATTTTTTACGGGAAAACAGAAATCGCCGAAGATTTTCTATTTTCCCTCGGGAAATGCTTGGCCTTCTTTCAACTGTTCGGTCGATGCGCGGGCCTGGCGTCGCCGCAGCATGCTGTCGATGGCATCCTTGAGACCCTGGCTGCGCGGGTCGCTGGCCAGCGTCGAGCTGAGTTCGGCAAAGGACGAGAGCGCGTTGTCGGTCAATTCCAGGACCCGCTTCGGTGCCGGTGGAGGGGTAATCTTGCCAACTTGCACTTTGATTCGGATTGAATTAACCTGCCATCCGTCCTTCTGAAGGCGGTCCTGCAGCCTGGGGGCTTGTTGTTTGAGCCGGGCCGCCATGGCGGCATTGGGCGCACTCATGACCAGTACGCCAGCTTCGAAGTGCAGGATCTGGCAAGCATCAAACATCGCCGGCAAGGCTGCCGCAACCGACTGCTGCAGCTTGCCCATGCGAGCCAGGGCGGGCAGCAGCGCCGCCATCGTCGAATTCGACTGCAAGAAATCCGCAGCTCCCTTGGTGCTCCTCGCCATGCGTTGGGCACTCGTGAGAGCAGGCCGATAAGGGGTGAACGTAGATGGGTACTTCATCTTTAAACCTTATCACATCCGGTGGATGACCGGCCGCAGACCAAGGACCAAAGATGCAAATTATCCTGTTGCACCCCCGATTCACCAAGGCCCGCTCGGTCACGCTGGGCACGCGCCACCTGATGGTCCTGATGTTGCTGCTGGGGCTGGTCATCGCCGGCAGCTCGACGCTGATTACCTACCTGCTGCTGCGCCAGGCAGGCGACCCCGATGCCTCCCCCATGCTGCACAAGTTGGCTGTCGCCATGAGCCAGGAAGAAGACGACCGCAAGGAAAAATACCTCAAGGAAAACCTGGCCATGATGGCCGTGAAGGTCGGCGAGATGCAGGCCCAGATGATGCGCCTGGATGCGCTGGGCGAGCGGGTGCAGGGCCTGGCCGGCATCCGTCCGGAAGAATTCAACTTCAAGGAATCCCCGGGGCGTGGCGGCGCCGAAGTCTCCAGCCTGGCCGGCCCCGGACGTGAGGTCGGCATGGATGAGCTGCGCCGCATGCTGGACGACCTGGTCGTGGATGCCGGCCATCGTACCGACTACCTCAATGCCGTCGAATCCACCCTGATGGGTGACAAGATCAAGTCACGCCTGCTGCCGACCAACCAGCCGGTCAATGTGGCCTACAACTCCTCCAGCTTCGGCTGGCGCCTGGATCCCTTCACCGGCCACAATGCCTTCCATGAAGGCCTGGATTTCCCGGCCCCGGTGGGTACCCGCATCGTGGCCGCCGCCGCCGGCGTGGTGATTGCCTCGGAATATCATTATCAGTTCGGCAACATGCTGGAAATCGACCACGGCAACAACATCATCACCCGCTACGCCCACGCCTCGCGCCTGTATGTGAAGGTGGGTGACATCGTCAAGCGTGGCCAGCATGTGGCCGATGTGGGCTCCACCGGCCGTTCGACCGGCTCCCACCTGCACTTCGAGGTGCGCATCCGCGGCATCGCCCAGGATCCGCGCAAGTTCCTGGCCCTGGGCGCCACCGGGGGCAACCAGCCCAAGCAGATGCCGGTGTTCGTGGCCGGCCGCTGAGCCTGGTCCTGTCCTGCTGCCGGTATTTGCGTCGCCGCAGCATTTTTGCCATTGAAACACCGGAAACCTGCCCGATCTAAGGCCAATGCGGCCTGTTGTCGGCCTGGAAAGCCATCGGCACGGGCCTGCATGCTAAAATCCATGGTTTATTTTCGGGCGTTTTCGGCCGGTGCCTCCGGCTGGGTGCCAAACGTCTGCCTGCCGGATCGTTCATCGGCGCTTTTATAGAATCCAAGCATGTCATTCCTGACCAAGATTTTCGGCAGCCGTAACCAGCGACTGCTCAAACAATATCAAAAAATCGTCCGCCAGATTAATGCGCTGGAGCCGTCGGTCGAGAAGCTGACCGACGCCGAACTGCAAGCCAAGACGCCCGAATTCAAGCAACGCATCGCCGGTGGCGAGGCGCTCGATGCCATCCTGCCGGAAGCCTTCGCGGTCTGCCGCGAAGCCAGCCGCCGCGTACTGAAGATGCGCCACTTCGATGTCCAGCTGATCGGCGGCATGGCGCTGCACTTCGGCAAGATCGCCGAAATGCGCACCGGCGAGGGCAAGACCCTGATGGCGACCCTGCCGGCCTACCTCAATGCACTGGCCGGCAAGGGCGTGCACGTGGTGACGGTGAACGACTACCTGGCACAGCGTGACGCCGACGAGATGGGCGTGCTCTACAGCTGGCTGGGCCTGACCACGGGCGTGAACCTGTCGCAGATGGAGCACGACGTCAAGCAGGAGGCCTATGCTGCCGACATCACCTACGGCACCAACAACGAATTCGGCTTCGACTACCTGCGCGACAACATGGTCTTCGACGCCGACGACCGTGTGCAGCGCAGCCTCAATTTCGCCATCGTCGACGAAGTGGACTCCATCCTCATCGACGAAGCCCGTACCCCGCTGATCATCTCCGGCCAGGCCGAGAACCACACCGAGCTGTACCACAAGATGAACGCGGTGCCGCCGCTGCTGACCCTGCAGATCGGTGAGGAAACCCCGGACGGCAAGGGCAAGGTCGAAGTCCCGGGTGACTACACCAAGGACGAGAAGAGCCACCAGGTGCTGCTGACCGAAGCCGGTCACGACAAGGCCGAGCAGATCCTGACCCAGATGGGCTTGCTGCCCGAGGGCGCCTCGCTCTACGACGCCGCCAACATTACCCTGATCCACCACCTGTATGCCGCCCTGCGCGCCCATACCCTGTACCACCGTGACCAGCACTACGTGGTGCAGAACGGTGAAGTGGTGATCGTCGACGAATTCACCGGCCGCCTCATGACCGGCCGGCGCTGGTCCGACGGCCTGCACCAGGCCGTCGAAGCCAAGGAAGGCGTGAAGATCCAGAACGAGAACCAGACCCTGGCCTCGATCACCTTCCAGAACTACTTCCGCATGTATGCCAAGCTGTCCGGCATGACCGGTACGGCCGATACCGAAGCCTACGAATTCCAGGAAATCTATCACCTGGAAACCGTGGTGATCCCGCCCAACCG
>JAFAMT010000263.1 GCA_019233085.1 Herbaspirillum sp. | reverse complement strand
ACTCATGATATGTGCCTCATTTATGGTGTGGGCGGACCGTGTTGATTCCGGTCTTGCGCCTGTCTCGTCCGGCCAGTCAGGCAGGTTGTGTCAGGATCTTTTTTGTTGGACAGCTATTGCGCCGCCGATTCTATCCCCGAATTCCGGAACGTGGGCGGATCGGAGGGGGTGGTGATGCAGATTTCGGTTTTTTCGATAGCTGGATGAAAGCTTCAGAAGGAAAAACGCCCAAAAAAACGGCATTGGCGCCGCCGGATGCGCTGCGTCAATGCGCAAGCGGCGCAATCATGGTGCAATGCCGCATCGATGCTCCCGGCATCCCCATCGCTACGCTACCATTGGAAAGGGATTCATGAAAACCGCCGTCTTCAGCGCCCGTCGCTATGACCAGACCCTGCTGGCACGTGCCAATGCGCGCTGCGCCCACGAACTGGTCTTCCTGCAGGACCGCCTGGATAACAATACCGCACAGCTGGCCGCCGGCTGCGAGGCAGTGGCCGCCTTCGTCAACGACGATCTCGGTGCGCCGGTGCTCGAACGCCTGAGCGCCCTGGGCGTACGCTTCGTGACCACGCGTTCCACCGGCTTCAATCATATCGACATCCAGGCGGCACGACGCCTGGGCCTCACCGTGGCGCGCGTGGCCGATTATTCGCCTTATTCGGTGGCCGAGTTTGCCGTAGGCCTGCTGCAGGCGGTCAACCGCAAGATCGCGCGCGCCAGCATGCGCACGCGCGAAGGCAACTTCGAGCTGGACGGGCTGATGGGTTTCGACCTGCATGGCAAGACCGTGGGCGTCATCGGCACCGGCAAGATCGGCACGCTCTTTGCCCGCATCATGGCCGGCTTCGGCTGCCAGATCCTGGGCAGCGACCTGCATCACAATCCCGATTTCGAGGCAGTGGGCGGCCGCTACGTGAGCAATGCCGAGCTGTTTGCCGTCAGCGACGTCATCTCGCTGCATTGCCCGCTGACCGACGACACACGCTATATCGTCAATGCACAGACGCTGGCCAGCGCCAAGCCCGGTTGCATCCTGGTCAACACCAGCCGTGGCGGCCTGGTCGATACCGAGGCCGCGATTGCCGCCCTCAAGACCGGCCGCCTGCGCGGCCTGGCCATCGATGTCTATGAGCAGGAAGCCAGCCTGTTCTTCCAGGACCTGTCCTCGACCATCATCACCGATGACGTGATCCAGCGCCTGGTGTCCTTCCCCAACGTGATCGTGACCGGCCACCAGGCCTTCTTCACCGAGGAAGCCATTGGCCAGATCATGCAGACCACCATCGACAACCTGGATGACTTTGCCGCCGGTGCCAGCCTGGGAGAGCGCCTGGTGGCGTGACCAGATCAGTTGCCCGGGCGATGGCGGTTGAACAGCGAATCGAGCTGTTCGCCGATGCGCGGCAACAGATGCTGGCGCACGCGCTGGATGATCTCGCTGGCATCGGCCTGGCCGTAGGTCTCTGCCAATTGCCGGTGCAGTTCGAAATGCAGGTAGAGCAAGCCGCGCAGGCTCTGGAAGGCGGTGGGATGATCCTCGCCGCAGACCACGGTATTGTTGCTGAGGACATGGTCGATCACGCCGGGATCGAACAGGCGGACCTGGCAGATCACTGCATGACGCACGATTTCCATGTCCAGGGCTTCCAGTTCCTGGGTCAGCTCATCGGGAGTGTGGCGCTCGGCGCCCAGTTTTTCGCTCATGGGGGTCTTTCGGGGCAAGAGGGGAAGTACAGCTTATCCGTAGAGTAGCCAGAGTAGCAGTTGCTGCGGCGCCGAAAGTTGTTGAAGGTCAATTTAATCCAATTGAATCAAGCGTCTTTTTTAATTCCTTTTGAAAGACAACAAAAAACTGCTGCGGGGCAGCGAAGCCTGGCTTCGCTGCCCTGTGGGTCAGGCCGCCTCGATCATCGGATAGAACTCGCGGTTTTCACGGACGATGCGTTCGAACAGCGTCTTCAAGACCCGATTGGCCTCGCTACGGAAGAGCTCGGGCTGCTCGGCAATGCGCTGGGCATCGTTCCATCGACGGGAGAACTGGCCGTATTCGCTTGAGATGCCCTTCATCTCTTCCTGATACTGGCGGGCCTTGTCGGCCAGCCTGGCGTCGGCCTGTTGCAGCGCCGGGTAGAGGAAGCGGTCCTCTACCGACAGGTGCAGCTTGATGACCGAGCTCATGGCGATGACCACGCGAGCGAGGGCCGCCGCCTGTGTGGCGATGCCCTGTGCGCTGAGCGCCTTGAGTTGTTGCACGTGGTCGAGGATGTCCGCGTGTTCGCGGCGGTATTTGTCGAGATTCATTGCGATTCCTGATGTTTGGTGGTGATGACGAAGAAGCGGAGGCGGCGCGATCACTCCAGCGCCGCTGCCGGGCCGAAGAACTCGTAGCGGCTTTGTGCGGCCGGCACGCCGAGCTCGCCGAGATAGCGCTTGATGGCCTTCATGAAGGGCTTGGGACCGACGAAGTAGGCGTCCACATCGGTGCTCCTGGGCAGCCACTGCTGCAGGTGCGTGCGCTCGATGCGGCCGGTGGCGTGCGGCGCCGGATCACCCGCGCGCGGCTGCTCGTAGCAGAAATGGACGTGTAATTGCGCATGGCGCGCCGCCAGCTCTTCCACCTGCTGGCGGAAGGCATGCACGCCGCCGTGGCGCGCCGCATGGATGAAGTGCACCGGGCGGCCGCTGGGCAGCGCCGCGGCCAGCATGGTCATCATCGGCGTAATGCCGACGCCACCGCTGATGAGCACCAGCGGCTTGCTACCCTCGGTGAGGGTGAATTCGCCCGCCGGCGGGAACAGTTCAACCACCGCGCCAACCTGGATCCGGTCATGCAACTGGCGCGATACCTTGCCCTCTGCTTCGCGCTTGACGCTGATGCGGTACTGCGGCGCCGCTCCCGGCTGGCGCAGCAAGGCCGACAGCGAATACTGGCGGCGTTGTTCCTCGCCATCGACTACCATGCGCAGGCCGATGTACTGGCCCGGCGCGAAGTCCAGCAGTTCGCCGCCATCCTGCGGGGCGAAGTAGAAGGAGGTGATTTCCTCACTCTCGGCCTGCTTGCGCGTGACCACGAAACGGCGGGCGCCGCGCCAGCCACCGGGGGCCTGGGCCAGGGCTTCATATTGCTGGCGCTCGGCCCCGATGAGCATGTCGGCCAGCTGTCCATAGGCGGCAGCCCAGGCGTCGATGACGGCATCGGTGGCGGTCTCGGCACCGAGTACCTCGCGGATGGCGCGCAGCAGGCAGTCACCCACCATCGGGTAGTGTTCGGGCAGGACCTGCACCGCCACGTGCTTGTTGATGATCTGTGCAGCCAGCGGGCCCAGCGCTTCCAGGCGGTCGATATGGCGGGCATACATCAGCACGCCGTTGGCCAGCGCGCGGGGCTGGTCGCCACTGGCCTGGTGGGTGCGATTGAACAGCGGACGCACTTGCGGATAATCGCGCATGAGCAGCTTGTAGAAATGCGTGATCAACGCTTCGCCGCCCGACTCCAGCAGGGGGACGGTGGATTTGACGATGGCAAGTTGGGCATCGGTAAGCATGCTAGGCCTTTCAGTAGTGGTGGAGTGGATGTGCCGGCTATCCGGTCTACCCCTACCATTACAAGAGCCGTGCCATGCCAGTGATCCTTATGAATCAATGACTTACGATTGCTTGGAGTTATATTGACTCGTGTCATAATGACCCATTATTTGGAATGAGTAGTCAAAATGACCTCAAAAGCCCTGCTCGATGCCTTGCTGCCGCTGGTGGCCGACCTCTCGCGTGAGATCGATGACCGCGAGCGCTACCGGCGCCTGCTGCACACCATGCGGGCGCTCTTTCCTTGCGATGCGGCGGCCCTGCTGCGCCTGGACGGCGAGATCCTGGTGCCGCTGGCCATCGACGGGCTGGCCGGCGACACGCTGGGACGGCGCTTCCGGGTGGCGGACCATCCGCGTTTCGGCATCCTGCTTGCCAATGCCACGCCGATCCGCTTTGCCGCTGACTCGCCTCTGCCGGACCCTTACGATGGCCTGGTCGATGGTCTCAACGACCTCCAATCCGGCCAGCTCGAAGTGCATGACTGCATGGGGTGTGCGCTGGCGGTCAACGGCCGGCCCTGGGGCCTGCTGACCCTCGATGCGCTGGGGCGCGGGCGTTTCGACGGGGTGGACATGGCCTCGCTGCAAGCCTTCGCCGCGCTGGCGGCAGCCACCGTCAACGTGGCCGGGCGCATCAGCGAGCTGGCACAAGCCGGAGAGCAGGCGCGCCAGCGTGCCGAGCTCTACCGTCAGGGGCTGGAAGAGAGCCAGGGCAAGCGCGAGCTGATCGGGCAGAGCCCTGCGCATCGTCAGCTGGTGGCGGAGATCCGCATGGCCGGCCCCAGCGACATGACCGTGCTGGTGGCCGGAGAGACCGGCACCGGCAAGGAGCTGGTCGCGCACGCCCTGCACGCGGCCTCGCCGCGTGCGCACAAGCACATGGTCAGCCTCAATTGCGCAGCCTTGCCCGATACGCTGGTAGAGAGTGAGTTGTTCGGCCACGTGCGGGGCGCCTTCTCGGGGGCGGTGGCGGATCGGCGCGGCAAGTTCGAGATGGCCGATGGCGGCACCCTGTTCCTCGACGAGGTGGGTGAATTGCCGCTGGCCGTGCAGGCCAAGCTCTTGCGCGTACTGCAGAGCGGACAGTTGCAACGGGTCGGTTCGGACCGCGAACATCGGGTCGACGTGCGCCTAATCGTCGCCACCAATCGCGACCTGGCCGAGGAGGTCAAGCGCGGTCATTTCCGGGCCGATTTCTACCATCGGCTATCGGTGTTTCCGATCCGGGTGCCGCCATTGCGGGAGCGCGGTCGCGACGTGTTGCTGCTGGCGGGTTATTTCCTGGAGGCGAACCGGGCAAGGCTGGGCTTGACGAGCCTGCGCCTGTCGGCCGATGCGCAGCGCGCGTTGCTCGACTATCCCTGGCCCGGCAATATCCGCGAGCTGGAACACCTGGTCGGGCGCAGCGCCCTGAGGGCGCTGGCGGCACACAGGACGCGGCCCAGCATCCTGACGCTGGACGCGGCTGCGCTGGATTTGCGCGCAGCAGAAACGCTGGCACCGCCCGGTGCGGCAGTGGCAGAGGAGGGGGGGAAGGCGCAAGCGCTGAGCCTGCGTGAGCAGGTGGAAGCCTATGAACGCAGGCTGGTGGATCAAAGCCTGCAGCGCCATGGCGGCAACCTCGCCGCCACCGCCCGCGAGCTGGGCCTGGATCGGGCCAACCTCAACCGGCTGGCGCGACGGCTGGGCTTGCGCTGAATCCAGGCCAACGCTGTTTGCCGCCAGGATGCGGGATGCGCCAGGGCTCAGCCTGGCGCATCCTTCCCTTCAGGCTCCGCCAACTGACCACGGATACGGATGGCCGTGAGGTGACGGGCGGCCGCGACGTCCTCGTTGACGTGCTGCAGTTCTTGCTGCGGATTGCCCGCGACATGCTCGGGCAGGGTCGCCACGTGGGCGCCGAGAGCGCCGTTGGGATGATGCTCGACTTGCGACATGATGATCTCCAAGGGATGACGATGCCGGATCGACCCACCTGCCACAGTGCGCAAGCGAGCCGGAAGATGAGGGCAGCGTAACTGTTCTGGTTGCACTGCAACAGGTGGCCCCTGGCTGATTTTCGTGTAGGAATGACGGCAATGCCTCTGCTCGGAGAGGCGCTTCCCGCCTGCTTTTCGCCGCGATGCAACAGTAGGATTCATCCTACGCGATCTCGGGCCGCTGTCCGATAGTGGCGACGCAACCCGACCCGTATAACGTCAATCATCGGCGTTCAACACACGGTCCATTCCAAACAAAACAAGAACAAGGACATGCCTGCCTCATCGATTGGCGATCAGGCCCGGGCCGTATTGCCCGCAGGCGCCAGTCGGTGCGACGAGCCAGGGGCGCTTTCCTTCGCAGTCAGGTGCTTTCACAATCTAGGGGTCCATCTTGCAAGCTCGAGTTCTGTTAGTCAGCTCCGAGGCCGTGCCGCTCGTCAAGACCGGTGGCCTGGCCGACGTGATCACCGCGTTGGCCGTATCGCTGCGTCATGCCGGCATCGATGCCAGCATCCTCATGCCCGCCTATCCGGAAGCCGTGCGCAAGCTCGGCGACACCGTGCAGATCGGCCTCAAAAGCGGCTTGCCCGGCGGCGCCGGCCGGCTGCTGCGCGGCATCATCCCTGGTACCGACGTGCCGGTGCTGTTGCTGGACACCGCGCGCTTCCGCCAGCGCGGCGCCAATCCCTATCTCGATACCGATGGCACCGAGTTTGCCGACAATGCCGTCTGCTTTGCCGACCTCTCGCATGCCGCCGTGGCCATCTGCGCCGGCGAGACCAGCCTGCCGGTGCCGCACGTGGTGCACGCCAACGACTGGCATGCCGGCCTCATCCCTTGCCTGCTCAAGCTGCGCGGGCTGGACCACATCGGCACCATGCTGACCATCCACAACCTGGCCTTCCAGGGCAATTTCGCCCTGTCCTCGGCCGAGCAGGTGGGTATTCCGCAGCACCTGCTCACCGGCGATGGGCTGGAGTACTGGGGCAAGCTGTCCTTCCTGAAGGCCGGCATTCGCTTCTCCGATTGCGTCTCCACCGTCAGCCGCAACTATGCCCACGAGATCATGACGCCGCGCTTCGGCTGCGGCATGGATGGCATCCTGTCCTTCCGCAAGCTGGACCTGCGCGCCATTCCCAATGCCATCGATGCAGCCTTGTGGAACCCGGCCGATGATGCGCTCATCGCCCGCAACTTCAGCATCGGCAACATGAAGGGCAAGTCGGCCTGCAAGCGCGACCTGCAAAAGCTGTTCGGCTTGCCGGTCGATCCCTTCGCGCCCGTGATGGGACTGGGCAGCCGCATCTCGCACCAGAAGATGGCCGACGTGGTGATCCAGTCGCTGCCCGGGATCATCGCCCGCCATGCGCGCCTGCAGGTGGTCGTGCTGGGCTGCGGCGACCATGAGTATGAAAAGGATTTCCAGGCGCTGGCACAACGCTACCCCGGCCGCATTGCCGTGCATATCGGCTATGACGAGCGCCGCGCCCATGCCCTGCATGCCGGCAGCGACATGCTGCTGCATCCGACCCGCTTCGAGCCCTTTGGCCTCACGCCCTTGTATGCCATGCGCTATGGCGCCATTCCCATCGGCTCGCGCGTGGGGGGACTGGTCGACACCGTCTGCGATGCCGACCTCGATCCACAGCGGGCCACCGGCGTGCTCTTCGACGGCGATACCGTCGACGACATGCAGCAAGCCGTTGCGCGCGCCTTTGCCCTGTATGGCGACAACGAACGCTGGCAAGCCATGCAGCGCAACGCCATGGAGGTGGAGTGCGACTGGGCCGGGCCAACCCGCGCCTATATCGAGGCCTACGCCGATGTCGCCGACATGGCGGTACGGCCCTGGTTCGTACCGCGTCCGCAGCCGCTGGAGCGGCCTGCCGCCCAGGTCCAGCACGAGCGCCTGGCCAAGCCGGCTGCCGCCATCGCAGCGGCACTGGCCAATGTGGTGGGGGCGCCAGCGGGGGTCGCGGCCTGAGTGTTGCCTGGCCTGGCCAGGCCTGCCCGGCCTGCGGGCGCTTTCCGTTACTGCTCCGTGGCGCAGCCATCGCCGGCGCCCTGGAGTGTGCTCGCCGTAGCACTGTCTTGATCAACAGCGATAACAACAACAGGAGTGTGCATGTCTGGTCTGTCTGTCATGGCCTACAGTGAAGGTGAACCCAGCGAAGCAAGGTCGCAGTCAATCGACCCCAGCGCGTCTGATTCGGTGGCGGCACCTTTGCCATCGCTTTGCGCCGAGCCTCCCACCATTTCCTTGCATGCGCTTTCCCGCGAGGAGCAGGGGTTGCTGCAAGCGTTGCTGGCCGGCCGCCTGGCGCAAGCCTTCGACCTGCTCGGCCCGCGCTATGTGCCGCAAGCCGGTGGCACGGCCACGGTGCGTGCCTTCCACCCTGGCGCCGATGCCGTGCGGGTGCGTTGCCGTCACAGCGGCGCGCTGCTGGGACAGTTGCCGCAAGTGCTGCTCGGTGATACCCCCAGTGGCTTCTTCTGCGGCCCCGTGAGCGGGCTGGAGCAGCGCCGGCACCAGGTTCCCTACGTGCTGGAGGTGGACTGGCGCATCCCCGATGGCAGCCGCAGCGTGCAGCAGACCGAAGACCCCTATGCCTTCGGCCTGCTGCTGGGCGAGCTGGATCTGCATCTGCTGCAGGAAGGTCGCCACCGCCAGCTGGCCGACTGCCTGGGCGCGCGTCCGATGGAAATCGATGACGTGCCCGGCACCCGCTTTGCAGTGTGGGCGCCGAATGCGGCGCGAGTCTCGGTGGTGGGCGACTTCAACCAGTGGGATGGCCGCCGCCACGTCATGCGCCTGCGCCATGAGCCGGGGGTGTGGGAGATCTTCATCCCGCGCATCGGCCCCGGTGACGTCTACAAGTACGAAATCCTCGCCCGCGACGGCACGCTGCTGCCATTGAAGGCCGACCCGGTAGCGCGCGCCACCGAAGCCCCGCCGGCCACCGCCTCGGTGGTAGCCGATGCGCGTCCCTATGTCTGGCAAGACCAGCAATGGATGGCACAGCGCGCGCAGTACCAGTCGCCAGCCGCACCGATCTCCATCTACGAGGTCCACCCTGCCTCCTGGCGCCGGGTACCGGAGCAGGCCCACCGCAACCTCACCTGGGACGAGCTGGCCGAGCAACTGATCCCCTATGTGGTGGCGATGGGCTTCACCCACATCGAGCTCATGCCGGTGATGGAACATCCCTTCGGTGGTTCCTGGGGCTACCAGCCCATCAGCCTGTTCGCACCTAGCGCCCGCTTCGGCAAGCCGGAGCGCTTTGCCGCCTTCGTTGATCGCTGCCACCAGGCTGGCATCGGTGTGCTGCTGGACTGGGTGCCAGCGCATTTTCCGAGCGACCAGCATGGCCTGGCCCAGTTTGATGGCACGGCGCTGTACGAGCATGCCGATCCCAGAGAAGGAGTCCATCAGGACTGGAACACGCTGATCTTCAATCTCGGCCGCCACGAGGTGCGGGGTTTTCTCATCGCCAGCGCCCTCGAATGGCTGGAGCATTTCCACGTCGATGGCCTGCGCGTGGATGCGGTGGCTTCCATGCTCTACCGTGACTACAGCCGCAAGTCCGGCGAGTGGCTGCCCAATATCCATGGCGGACGCGAGAATCTGGAAGCCGTGGCCTTCCTGCGTGAACTCAATACGGTGGTGGCACAGCGCTGCCCCGGGGTATTGATGATCGCCGAGGAATCTACCTCCTGGCCCGGCGTGACCTCCAGCATCAAGGACAAGGATGGTCACCACGGCCT
>JAFAMT010000276.1 GCA_019233085.1 Herbaspirillum sp. | reverse complement strand
GTCGAACCGGTTCCATCCCGTCGCGGCCTGGCGACGGATACCCAAGAGATAACGATGACAGAGACAAGCAAGGTGACTACCGCACCCGCCCGGCCCAAATTCCTGCGCAAGGGTGAGCAGACCCGCGCCGCCATCCTCGATGTGGCGCTGGAGCTGGCCAGCCGCGACGGCCTGGAGGGGCTGACCATCGGTCTGTTGGCCGAGAAGATGAAGATGAGCAAGTCCGGCGTCTTCGCCCACTTCGGCTCGCGCGAAGACCTGCAGATCGAGGTCGTGCGCCTGTACCACAACCGCTTCGAGGAAGACGTCTTCTATCCCTCCATCAAGGAGCCGCGCGGCCTGCCGCGCCTGGAGGGCATGTTCGCGCGCTGGATCAAGCAGGTCACCGTGGAAATCGCGCTGGGCTGCATCTACATCAGCGGCGCGGTCGAGTACGACGACCGTCCCGGCGCCATCCGCGACCACCTGGTGGCCATGGTCCAGGCCTGGCGTGATGCGCTGGAGCGCTGTATCAAGCAGGCCATCGAAGCCGGCCACCTGCGCGCCGACATCGAGGTCAGCCAGATGGTCTATGAAATGTATGGCCTGATCCTGGCCCTGCACCACGATGCGCGCTTCCTGCATATTCCCGGCAGCGTCGAGCGTGCCGAGGCGAGTTTCCGCCGCCTCATCGACAGCTACCGCCCGCTGGCCGACAACAGCGCCAGCCCCGCAGCAAGCACCAAGAATTCAAAATCGGCCGCCAGGAAGGCAGCCTAACCCGTCCGGAGACATTCATGCCCCAATACAACGCCCCCTTGCGCGACATGCAGTTCGTACTGCACGAACTGCTCAATGTCGAGGAAGTCTTCAAGGAACTGCCGCCGCACAGCGAAACCAACCGCGAACTGATCGACCAGGTGCTGGAGGAGGGCGGCAAGTTCGCCTCGCAGGTATTGTTCCCGCTGAACCATTCGGGTGACCGCGAAGGTTGCCACTACGATCGCGAGACCAAGAGCGTCACCACGCCCAAGGGCTACAAGGATGCCTACCGCCAGTACGTGGATGCCGGCTGGGCGGCGTTGTCCTGCGATACCGAATTCGGTGGACAGGGCCTGCCGCTGACGATCAACAACTCCTTCTACGAGATGCTGAACTCGTCCAACCAGGCCTGGACCATGTACCCCGGCCTGTCGCACGGCGCCTACGAGTGCCTGCACGCGCATGGCTCGGAAGAACAGAAGCAGCTCTACCTGCCCAAGCTGGTCTCGGGCGAGTGGACCGGCACCATGTGCCTGACTGAAGCGCACTGTGGCACCGACCTGGGCCTCCTGCGCAGCAAGGCAGAGCCGCAGGCCGATGGCTCCTACAGGATCACCGGCAACAAGATCTTCATCTCCGCCGGCGAGAACGACGTCTCCGCCAACATCGTCCACCTGGTGCTGGCGCGACTGCCGGATGCACCGGAAGGCTCCAAGGGCATCTCGCTGTTCATCGTGCCCAAGTTCCTGCCCAATGCCGACGGCTCGCTGGGCGCGCGCAATCCGATCTTCTGCGGTGCCATCGAAGAAAAGATGGGCATCCACGGCAACGCCACCTGCCAGATGAACCTGGATGGCGCCACCGGTTGGCTGATCGGCCAGCCGCACAAGGGTCTGCAGGCCATGTTCGTGTTCATGAACGCAGCCCGCCTGGGCGTGGGCATGCAAGGCCTGGGCCTGACCGAAGTGGCCTACCAGAACGCCCTGGTCTATGCCAAGGACCGTCTGCAGATGCGCAGCCTGTCCGGTATCAAGGCCGCCGACAAGCCGGCTGATCCGATCATCGTGCACCCCGATGTGCGCCGCATGTTGCTGACCGCCAAGGCTTTCGCCGAAGGTGGCCGCGCCTTCACCTCCTATGTCGCGCTGGAGCTGGACAAGGAACTGAGCCACCCCGACGAACAAGTGCGCAAGGATTCGGCCGACATCGTGGCCCTCCTGACCCCGGTGGTGAAGGCCTTCCTGACCGACAACGCCTGGGTTGCCACCTCCGAGTGCCTGCAGGTCTATGGCGGCCATGGCTACATCGCCGAATGGGGCATGGAGCAATACGTGCGCGACGCCCGCATCAACATGATCTACGAAGGCACCAACACCATCCAGTCGCTGGACCTGCTGGGCCGCAAGATCCTCATGGACAACGGCGCCAAGCTGAAGAAGTTCGGTGCCCAGATCCAGGCCTTCGTGGAAGAGCACGGCACCGATGAGTCCATGTCCGAATTCATCACGCCGCTGGCCGACATCGGCGACAAGGTGAGCAAGCTGACCATGGAAATCGGCATGAAGTCCTTCGCCAACCAGGACGAGGCCGGCGCTGCCGCCGTGCCTTACCTGCGCGTGGTGGGCCACCTGGTGTTCTCCTACCTGTTCGCGCGCATGGCCAAGATCGCCCTGGAGAAGCAGGACAGCGGCGACAGCTTCTATACCGCCAAGCTGGCCACGGCGCGCTTCTACTTCGCGCGCCTGCTGCCGGAAACCGCCATGCTGATCCGCCAGGCCCGCTCGGGTGCGGCCAACCTGATGGCGCTGGACGCAGAGTTGTTCTGATCGCAATACCCGCGTCGCCCGCAGGCCCGTGCCTGCGAGCGACGTTGATCTACCGCAATCCGGCCCGGCATGGCGTCACGTCCGCGTCACCGCCGCAAGGCATGCTGTGAGCACCTGCGAGAAATCGTGCAGAAGGCGTACAGTAGGCGTTCGCACCCAGCGACGCAGCATCTTGCCCGGCCCCGAATTCATGTTTCATGTTTGAAGCACCAGCAAAGGAGATTTGCGTGTCCAATTTCATCGTCAAAAAAGTGGCCGTGCTCGGCGCCGGCGTCATGGGGGCCCAGATTGCCGCCCACTGCATCAACGCCCGCGTACCGGTCGTGCTGTTCGACCTGCCGGCCAAGGAAGGCCCGAAGAACGGCGTGGTCCTGCGCGCCATCGAGAACCTCAAGAAACTCAGCCCCGCGCCGCTGGGCAACAAGGATGATGCAGCCCTGATCCAGGTCGCCAACTACGAGGATGACCTGGCCGTGCTGGAAGGCTGCGACCTCATCATCGAAGCCATCGCCGAGCGCATGGACTGGAAGCACGACCTCTACAAGAAGGTCGCCCCGCATATCGGCCCCAAGGCCATCTTCGCCTCCAACACCTCGGGCCTGTCGATCAATGCCCTGTCCGAAGGTTTCGATGCCGGCCTGAAGGCGCGCTTCTGCGGCGTGCACTTCTTCAACCCGCCGCGCTACATGCATCTGGTCGAGCTGATCCCGACCCAGTCCACCGCGCCGCACATCCTCGACCAGCTCGAAGCCTTCCTCACCACCACCCTGGGCAAGGGCGTGGTGCGTGCCTTCGATACCCCCAACTTCGTGGCCAACCGCGTGGGTGTGTTTGGCATCCTGGCCACCATCATCGAAGCCGAGAAGTATGGCCTGTCGGTAGACGTGGTCGATGACCTGACCGGCGCCAAGCTGGGTCGTGCCAAGTCCGGCACCTTCCGCACCGCCGACGTGGTGGGCCTGGATACCATGGGCCACGTCATCCGCACCATGCAGGACAACCTGAAGGACGATCCCTTCTTCCCCGCCTACGCCACCCCGCCGCTGCTGGCCAAGCTGGTCGAGCAGGGCGCGCTGGGCCAGAAGAGCGGTGCCGGTTTCTACAAGAAGGTAGGCAAGGACATCCTGCGCATCGATGCGGCCAAGGGCGATTACGTCCCGGGCGGTGGCAAGGCCGATGACATCATCGCCCGCATCCTCAAGGAAAAGGATCCGGTCAAGCGCATGAAGGCGCTGCACGATTCCACCAACCCGCAGGGCCAGTTCCTGTGGGCCATCTTCCGTGATGCCTTCCACTACATCGCCGTGCACCTGGAATCGGTGGCCGACAACGCCCGCGATCTCGACTTCGCCATGCGCTGGGGCTTCGGCTGGAGCGTCGGTCCCTTCGAGACCTGGCAAGCCGCCGGCTGGAAGCAGATCGCGCAATGGGTCAAGGAAGACATCGACGCCGGCCGCGCGCTGTGCAATGCGCCGCTGCCGGACTGGGTCTTCGATGGCCGCGACGGCGTGCACTCGGAGAAGGGTTCCTGGTCGCCCTCGAAGAAGGCTGATGTGGCCCGTTCCGAACTGCCGGTCTACCAGCGTCAGGCCTTCCGCGCCCCGCTGGTGGGCGAAGGCACGGCCGACGGCAAGACCGCCGGCACCACCTTCTTCGAAGACGACGCCGTCCGTATCTGGCACCAGAACGACGACGTGCTGATCCTGTCCTTCAAGACCAAGATGCACGTGATCGGCCAGGGCGTCATCGACGGCATGAACAAGGCCGTCACCGAAGCCGAGCAGAACTTCAAGGGTCTGGTGATCTGGCATCCGGACGCAGCCGAAGGCGGCGCCTTCTCGGCCGGTGCCGACCTGCAGTCGATGCTGCCGCTGTTCATGTCCGGTGGCGTCAAGGCCATCGAACCGGTGGTGCACCAGCTGCAACAGGCGCACCAGCGCCTGAAGTACGCCAGCGTCCCGGTGATCGCGGCTGTGGCCGGCCTGGCCCTGGGCGGTGGTTGCGAACTGCTGCTGCATACCGCCAAGCGCGTGGTCTCCATCGAGTCCTACATCGGCCTGGTGGAGGTGGGCGTGGGCCTGATCCCGGCCGGTGGCGGCCTGAAGGAAGCGGCCGTGCGCGCCGCCAAGGAGGCCAAGGGCAACGACATCCTGCAGTTCCTGAAGGAATACATGTTGGCCGCAGCCACTGCCAACGTCTCCAAGTCGGCGCTGGAAGCCCGCAAGCTGGGTTACCTGCGCGAGGACGACGTGATCGTCTTCAACCCGTATGAATTGCTGCACGTGGCCAAGGTGGAAGCGCGCGCGCTGTTCGACGCCGGCTACCGTCCGCAACTGCCGCCGCAGGTGCCGGTGATCGGTCGCAACGGCCTGGCCACCATCATGGCCCAGCTGGTCAACATGCGCGACGGCGGCTTCATCTCGGCGCACGACTTCAAGCTGGGCAAGATGATTGCCGAGACCGTCGCCGGTGGCGAAGTGGAAGAGGGCAGCATCGTCAATGAACAATGGTTGCTCGACATCGAGCGCAAGTTCTTCATGGAGTTGCTCAACCATCCCAAGACCCAGGAACGCATCATGGGCATGATGCAAACCGGCAAGCCAGTCCGCAACTAAAGAACGCTCCCTCCCCTTCAAGGGGAGGGTTGGGGTGGGGATGGGTTGAAATGCAAGGCCAGACCAACGACTTCACGAAACTTGCAGCCAAGCAGTTACGCAAAACCATGACCGAAGCCGAGCAAAGGCTCTGGCATCGTCTACGCGGCCAGCAGCTTGACGTGAAGTTTCGCCGTCAGCACCCCTTTGAAAATTACGTACTTGATTTTGTCTGTCTGGAACGGCGCCTGGTGATTGAAGTAGACGGCGCGCAGCATGTCGGCAATCAGGATGACGAGAACCGGACAGCGAAATTGAATCAGGCAGGCTTCACGGTTCTACGCTTTTGGAATAACGAAGTATTGAATGAGACGGATGTGGTCGTTCAGGCAATCTGGAATGCATTGAACCCATCCCCACCCCAGCCCTCCCCTTGAAGGGGAGGGAGAGTCCAAGGAGATTTTGTAATGAGCAAACAACTGCAAGACGCCTACATCGTTGCCGCCACCCGCACCCCTATCGGCAAGGCGCCGCGTGGCATGTTCAAGAACACCCGTCCGGACGACCTGCTGGTGCGCGCCATCCAGTCCGCCGTGGCACAGGTGCCCGGCCTGGACCCCAAGCTGATCGAGGACGCCATCGTCGGCTGCTCCTTCCCCGAAGGAGCGCAGGGCCTGAACATGGCGCGTAACGCCGTGCTGCTGGCTGGCCTGCCCAATACCATCGGCGGCGTCACCATCAACCGCTACTGCGCCTCCGGCATCACCGCCATCGCCATGGCCGCCGACCGCATCCGCGTGGGCGAAGCCGATGTCATGATCGCCGCCGGTGCCGAGTCGATGTCGATGGTGCCGATGATGGGCTTCCACCCCTCCATCAACATCAATGCCTTCAAGGATGAAAACGTTGGCATGGCCTACGGCATGGGCCTGACCGCCGAGAAGGTAGCGCAGCAGTGGAAGGTCTCGCGCGAAGCGCAGGACGAGTTCTCGCTGGCCTCGCACCAGAAGGCCATCGCCGCGCAACAGGCCGGTGAATTCGCCGACGAGATGACCTCGGTGGAGATCATCGAGCGCTTCCCCAACCTGGGCACCGGCGAGATCGACATCAAGACCCGCACCGTCAGCCTGGACGAAGGCCCGCGCGCCGATTCCAACCTGGCCGCGCTGGCCAAGCTGAAACCGGTCTTCGCCGCCAAGGGCAGCGTCACCGCCGGCAACAGCTCGCAGACTTCCGACGGCGCCGGTGCGCTCATCATCGTCTCGGAGAAGATCCTCAAGCAATTCAACCTGACCCCGCTGGCGCGCTTCGTCTCCTTCGCCGTGCGCGGCGTGCCGCCGGAGATCATGGGCATCGGTCCCAAGGAAGCGATTCCGGCCGCCCTGAAGGCCGGTGGCCTGACCCAGGACCAGATCGACTGGATCGAACTGAACGAAGCCTTCGCTGCGCAAGCGCTGGCTGTCATCGGTGACCTCGGCCTGGACCCGAGCAAGGTCAACCCCATGGGTGGCGCCATTGCCCTGGGTCACCCGCTGGGCGCCACCGGTGCCATCCGCGCGGCCACCACCATCCATGCCCTGCGCCGCAAGAACCTGAAGTACGGCATGGTGACCATGTGCGTGGGTACCGGCATGGGCGCGGCGGGTATCTTCGAACGTGTGTGACCGGCACGCGCCAGGCCCGACCTGAGCTGATCTGACCCGAAGCCGCACAGCTTGCGCCGTGCGGCTTTTTTCATGAATCATTTAAATTGTTTATAAAAATTCAAGGAGACGCGAGCAGATGGATATCCAACTGACCAAGGCCGATGGCATCCTGACGATCCACTTCGATCGCGAGGACAAGAAGAACGCCATCACCGCCGCCATGTACCAGCAACTGGCCGATGCCCTCAAGGACGCCGAGACCGACAAGGCGGTGCGCGCCATCCTCTTCACCGGCAAGGCGCAAGCCTTCTCGGCGGGCAACGACCTGGAAGACTTCCTGAAGAACCCGCCCAAGGCCCAGGATGCCCCGGTATTCCAGTTCCTGTGGCAGATCAGCCATGCGAGCAAGCCCATCGTGGCCGCTGTCGCGGGAGTGGCGGTGGGGATCGGCACCACCATGCTATTGCATTGCGACCTGGTCTATGCGGCCGACAACGCCAAGTTCTCGATGCCCTTCACGCAACTGGGCCTGTGCCCGGAGGCGGCGTCTTCGTTGCTGCTGCCGCACATCGCCGGTTACCAGCGTGCGGCGGAGAAGCTGTTGCTGGGCGAGGCCTTTGGTGCCGAAGAAGCCTTGCAGGTCGGGTTCGTCAACCGCGTGCTGAGTGTGGACGAGTTGCTGCCTTATGCGCAAAAGCAGGCCGCCAAGCTGGCCGCCTTGCCGGCCGCGTCGATCCGCGTGACCAAGCAGCTGATGAAGAAGAACCGTGTCACCGCCACCGAGCAGCAGATGGCGGCCGAGATCGAACACTTCGCACGCATGCTGACCGCGCCCGAGGCCAAGGAAGCGTTCACGGCCTTCTTTGAGAAGCGCAAGCCGGATTTCAG
>JAFAMT010000202.1 GCA_019233085.1 Herbaspirillum sp. | reverse complement strand
AGCGGCGACCAAGCTGGTCGAATTCATGGCCATGACCCTGGCCACCGGACATGCCGCCCCCTTGCAACACTGGGTACCGCTGCTGCTGGACGCCTTGTCGATGCGCCCGCCGCGCACCGGCTCGCGCCTGCAGCGGATGATGGCGCAAGTGCAGGCCCGCCTGGACCATCCCTGGACGGTAGCGGACATGGCGGCCATCGCCGCCATCAGTCCCGGCCGCCTGCACGCGTGGTTCCAGCGAGAACTGCAGACTTCCCCCCGTGCCTGGCTGGCCGAAATACGGATGGCGCAGGCCTGCCAGCTGCTGCGCACCAGTTCCCTGCCACTGGCCGTGGTGGCGCAACGCTGCGGCTATGCCGACCAGAGCGTCATGACGCATGCCATGCGCAAGCTACGCGGCACCACACCGGCGGCCTATCGCAAGAACGATCCGGGGAACGACGCGGATTGATCCGCGCGCCAGCCACTAGCCACTAGCGACTGGCGCTACGCAGGCTCTGCACGACATAGCGCGAAAAATACGCATAGTCGGGTGTAGGCAGTGCGGCGGTCTTGGCACGGTCGTCCCAGCGACGCAGGCGCACGGCATCCTGCGCGTAGGGACGTGCAATGAAGGCGGCGGCCTGTTGCGCATCGAAGACTCCTCCCTGCAAGGCCAGGCTGCGCACCGAATCGGCGGACAAGGCCGCGAAGTAGTCCGGGTCGGATGCACACAGGTAGCGCTTGGCATCCACGTGCAAGGCGATGGGGGCCAGCACGTCTTCATCGAAGAGCGTGCGCAGGAAAGGCAGGATGCGGTATTGATGCAGGTCGTCGACGCCCGACAGGGTGGGCGTATCACCCAGGTCTTCCAGCATGTGGCCGAGGTCATGCAGCAGGCTGGCCGCGATCAGGCTGGGCGCGGCGCCCTCCTGCTCGGCCAGCAGCGCCGTCTGCAGCGCGTGTTCCAGTTGCGTGACCGGCTCGCCGGTGTATTGGGTGTGGCCGTGCCGCGCAAACAGCAGGGCGATGTCGTCCAGGCTCAGGGCCATCGTGCGCCTCGCTCATGAAGGAAGATCGAGCCCGCCACTATAGCCCTCGCAGCGGGCGACTCCATGACATCTCGATGACATCGACGCCAAAGACGCAAAAAAAATCGGCGGACCCGGAGGCCCACCGATTCTTGCTTACGCGCTAGCCGTGAAGGCAGCCCTCGGCGCTTACTTCTGCAGGTCGTAGCGATCCAGTTCCATCACCTTGACCCAGGCCGCCACGAAGTCCTTGACGAACTTTTCCTTGGCGTCGGCGCTGGCATAGACCTCGGCCAGGGCGCGCAGCACGGCGTTGGAGCCGAACACCAGGTCGACGCGGGTGCCCGTCCATTTGACCGCGCCACTGGCACGGTCACGGCCTTCGAACTCTTCCTGCGAGGGCGAGGTCGCCTTCCACTCGGTGCCCATGTCCAGCAGGTTGACGAAGAAGTCGTTGGTCAATGCGCCGGCACGGCTGGTGAACACGCCCTTGGTGCTGCCACCGACATTGTTGCCCAGCACGCGCAGGCCGCCGATGAGCACCGTCATTTCCGGCGCGGTCAGGGTCAGCTGTTGCGCCTTGTCGATCAGCATGTCTTCGCCACGCACCGCGAAACGCTGCTTCTGGAAATTGCGGAAGCCATCGATGACCGGCTCCAGCGGTTCGAAGGAAGCGACGTCGGTCTGCTCCTGCGAGGCATCGACGCGACCGCCATGGAACGGCACGCTCACGGACACGCCAGCATCCTGGGCGGCCTTCTCGACGGCGGCACTACCGGCCAGCACGATCAGGTCGGCCAGCGAGACCTTCTTGCCCCCCTGGTTGAAGGCGGACTGGATGCCTTCCAGCGTGGACAGCACCTTGGCCAGCTGGGCCGGCTGGTTGGCCGCCCAATCCTTCTGCGGGGCCAGGCGGATACGCGCACCGTTGGCGCCACCACGCTTGTCACCACCACGGAAGGTGGAAGCCGACGCCCAGGCGGTCGAGACCAGTTCGGAAACCGTCAGTCCCGAGGCCAGTACCTTGGCCTTGAGCGCGCTGATGTCAGCGGCCTGCAGCGCGGGGGCATCGGCCTTGGGCAGCGGATCCTGCCAGATCAGTTCTTCGGCCGGCACTTCGGGGCCGAGATAGCGCGAACGCGGACCCAGGTCGCGGTGGGTCAGCTTGAACCAGGCGCGGGCGAAGACCTCGGCAAACTGCTCGGGGTGTTCCAGGAAACGGCGCGAGATCTTTTCGTAGGCCGGATCAAAGCGCAGCGACAGATCGGTGGTCAGCATGGTCGGACGCATCGGCGCACCACCATGGGCGTGCGGGATCACCGCGTCGGCGCCCTTGGCCACCCACTGGTGGGCACCGGCCGGGCTCTTGGTCAGTTCCCATTCGTAGTTGAACAGGTTTTCGAAGAAGTAATTGCTCCACTGCGCCGGGGTCTGGGTCCAGGTCACTTCCAGGCCGGAGCTGATGGTGTCGCCTGCGGCGCCGCTGCCGAAGCTGCTCTTCCAGCCCAGGCCCTGGCTTTCCAGGTCGCCGCCTTCGGGTTCGCGGCCGACATGCTTGGCGTCGCCGGCACCGTGGGTCTTGCCGAAGGTGTGGCCACCAGCGATGAGGGCCACGGTTTCCTCGTCATCCATGGCCATGCGGGCGAAGGTTTCGCGGATGTCCTGGGCTGCGGCCAGCGGGTCGGGCACGCCTTCCGGGCCTTCCGGGTTGACGTAGATCAGGCCCATCTGCACGGCA
>JAFAMT010000092.1 GCA_019233085.1 Herbaspirillum sp. | reverse complement strand
CGCGTCCAGTCGCGGAAGTCGCCCGGCTTGGGGCCGCCGGCGTTGGTGACCAGGATGTCCGGGGCAGGGCAGGCGGCCAGCGCCAGGGCGCGGCCTTCCGGGGTGGTGATGTCGCAGGCGACCGTGGTGATGACGGCGCCGGTGGCGGCGGTCTCGTCACGGATCGCCTGGGCGGCGGCTTCGAGGGCGTCGCGGCCGCGCGCGAGCATGGTCACGTGCACGCCTTCGCGCGCCAGCGACAGCGCGCAGGCGCGGCCCAGGCCCTTGCTCGATGCACATACCAGGGCGGTCCTGCCTTTGAGTCTCAAATCCATTGCGTTTCCTTTGTCCTTGTCTGAGGGGTGGCGTGGCGCGGTGGCCGTCCGGGACAGCAACGGCCGCCTGCGCTAAACTGTCGGCCTGGCAGGCGGCTGGCGCTACTTCTTGACCACCATGTAGATGGCCAGCGCAATGATGGCAACCACGCCCATCTCCAGCGCCACGACGATGATGCCGCTCATGCCAGTCTCCTTTTTTTATATATCTTCATAGCGTTCGATGCTGCCGCGACCCGGTTTGGGGGCGGCGGCAGAGGCATCACTTTACACCGATGACGGCTTCTCTGTTTTTCTCCGGCGTGCTCAACTTCCTGTTGGGTGGACTCCTTGGCGCCATGGGCGGCCTTTTCGGCATCGGTGGCGGCCTGATCGCCATTCCGGTGCTCGGTTATCTCTACGGCATGGACCAGCAACTGGCCCAGGGTACGGCCCTGGTGATGATCGTGCCCAACGTGGTGATCGCCTTCTGGCGCTACCGGCAGCGCAACCGCATCGAGTGGAGCGCGGCGGCCATGATGTGCGTGCCGGCCGTGTTCACCACCTACCTGTCGGCACGCGTGGCCACCGCCATGCATGCGCGCAGCCTGCATTTCTCCTTCGCGGTCTTCATGGGCTTGCTGGCGCTGTACTACCTGTGGACGTTGCTGCGCCAGAAGCGCAGCGTGCAGAGTTCCATCCTGCTGGGGCGCAGGTACATCCCCCTGGTGGGCATGTCGGCGGGGGCGTCGGCGGGTTTCTTCAGTGTGGGTGGGGCCATCGTGGCGGTGCCCCTGCTGACGGCCTTCTTCGGCGTTACGCAGACGGCCGCGCAAGGCCTGGGGCTGGCGATGGTCACGCCCGGTACCCTGGTGGCCCTGTGGACCTATGCCCAGGCCGGCCACGTCGACTGGTCGGTGGGCTTGCCGATGGCGCTGGGCGGGGTGCTCAGCATCTCGTGGGGCGTGGCGCTGGCCCATCACCTGCCGGAACGACGCTTGCGCATCCTGTTCTGCGGAGCGTTGCTGCTGCTATCCCTGTGGATGATGATGGCCGGCTGAGGCGCTCCTGTCACCTGCCATGGCGGCGTCCCGGGGGCTGCCTGGCTGCTGCTGACTGCTAGGCCGCCACCTTCTCTTCCTCGACCAGCGCCGCGCCTTGCGCCATCTGCTCGCTGATGAAATCCACCAGGTTGCGCGCATGCGGCGAGAGGGTCTCCAGGTTCTGCACCACCATGCTGCGCTCGCGCACGCTCCACGGATCGCTCAATTCCACCACCGACAACTGCATGGTCTGCTGGTGCCGCTGCGCCGCCGAACGCGGGACGATGCCGATGCCCACATTGGTCTCGATCATGCGGCACATGGCTTCGAAGCTGCGCACCTGGATGCGCAGCTTGAGACGCTGGCCGTTCTCGGAGACGATCTTGTTGAGGAAGTGGTGCAGGGTGCTGCCTTCATGCAGGCCGATGTGTTCGTACTCCAGCGTGTCGAGGAAGGGGATGCTGCCGGCGCCGGCCAGCGGGTGTTCCAGCGCGGTGGCCAGGACCAGCCGGTCGGTCGAGAAGTTGATGACCTGCAGGCCGTCGCCCTGTACCGGGCCGGCGACGATGCCGATGTCGGCCGTGCCTTCCTGGATGCCGCGCAGGATGTCGTGGTTCAGCCGCTCTTCCAGTGCCACGTTGACCTGCGGATGGCGCGCCAGGAACTTGCCCAGGATCTCCGGCATGAATTCGGTCACGGCGGTGGTGTTGGCGAAGATGCGGATGTAGCCCTTGATGCCATTGTTGTACTGCTGCATGTCGCTCTTGAGATGCTCGACCTGCTGCATGAACAGCTGCGCGTGATGCAGCAGTGTCTGGCCGGCCGGGGTCAGTTGCACGCCCTTGCTCTCGCGATAGAGCAGCCGCGTGCCGAAGCGCGCTTCCAGTTCCTTGATGCGGTTGCTGGTGGCCGCCAGCGAGAGGTTCATGCGCTCGGCGCTACGCGTCAAGCTGTTGAGTTCGGCGATGAGGATGAACAGGCGCAGATCGGTCAGGTCGAAGAGCATGGCGGATTCCGGCAGTCGTTGAAGGGATGGGGGCATACCGCGGCGTGGGGCTGGGCGGGCCGGCCTGCGGATGCGACCGGGTTTCATGGTACGCCCATTTTTCGCCACGCAGGCAGGCTTTGCGTGCTGCGCCGCCACATCTGCTACCTCTGCTACCCCAGGCCCGATCGCACGCTGACTTCAGTTCTGCCAAAGCCCCCCTTCCAAAAATAGAGATTGTCCTTGCCTTACTGGCACGACAGACTGGCCGCCAACAACGAACCAGCGAGCAGACATGGCCCACCCTGATCTCGATCTCACCCTGTTACGGCAGTGGCTCGACAAGACCGAAACCCATCACGACCTCATCAACCCGGTGAGTGCCGCGGCCCTGGCGGCGACCCTCGATGGCCCGCGCCAGCCGCGTGCCGGCGATGCCTTGCCGCCGCTGTGGCACTGGATTTATTTCTGGAGCATCTGCCACCAGTCCGAAGTGGGGCCGGATGGTCATCCCCAGCGCGGCGGCTTCCTGCCGCCGGTGCCGCTGCCGCGTCGCATGTGGGCCGGTGGTCGGTTGCAGTTCGCCGCACCCCTGCCCATCGGCGCGACGGCGCAGAAGCGCTCGCGCATCGCCAGCATCGATGTCAAACAGGGTCGCACCGG
>JAFAMT010000071.1 GCA_019233085.1 Herbaspirillum sp. | reverse complement strand
GCAGCCTTGGCCTGGGCGTCAGCCTGGGCTACCTGGGCTGCCTGCTCGGCCGGCGACAGGATCTCGCTGGCGCCGGCCGGGCGTTGCGAGGCGTGGGTCTTGAGGCGACTGGCGGCGCGTTCGATGATGCTCATGCGTGTTCTCCTGGAACACCGCGGCTGCGGCGAGGCAAACTGGAATGAAGGGACAGGCGCATCATCAATACCTCAGGAACAGGAAGGCCATCATCACGACATAGGCCACAAAGAAAGCGACCACCAGGGCAATGAACTTGCGCACGCTGGCCTTGCGCTTGGCGATTTCGGCTTCGGTCCAGTTCATCGCCACCGCCCCCAGTACGGGCAGGCCGGTGACCTGCTGCAGCTGGTGCTGGGTGATGAAGGAGGGACGTACCTGGCTCAGGACCACGGTCACGCCGAAGCCGGCCGCGATGGCGGCCACGAAGAGCAGCGTCAACAGGCGCAGGCGATTCGGGCCCACCGGCAGGCGCGGCACGATGGGCGGATCGATCACGCGGAAGGTCATCAGGTCGGTCGCCGAGCTGAGGTCGCCGGAGAGCTTGGCGGCGTCGCGGCGGGCCACCAGTTTCTCGTAGTTGTCCTTGTTGATCTGGTAGTCGCGGTTGAGCTGGGTGAACTGGGCTTCCACGTCCGGGGCCGCGATGCTCTGCGCCTTCAGGCGCGCATAGCGGGCCGCATATTCATCGACCCGTGCGCGCAGGCTGGCGGCCTTGGCTCGTGCGTCCGAGAGCGACACGCTCAGCTGCTGCATCATGGGGCTATAGTTGGCGCCCGGATCGACACCGGGCTGGCGGTTCTTGGCTTCGTCGCGCTTGCGCTTTTCCAGTTCGGCGATCAGGCGCCGCGTGCCGACCACGTCAGGGTGGTTTTCGGTGTACTTGGTGCGCAGGTCATCGAGCTGCTTGACGGCGGCTTCCAGGCGGGAGTCGATTTCCGGCGTGGGCATGCGCGGCATGTCGTCGCTGCTGCCGCTGCCGCCGGTGAGCTGTTTCTGGATGGCGTTGCGGGCCTGCTCGGCCTCGGCCAGTTCCAGGCGCGCCTGGCTGAGCTGGTCGGCGGCATCCTGCAGCTTGGAGCCATAGTCGCTGCCCTGGCGCGGCAGCAGCTCGGCGTTCTTCTGCTTGAACTCCTTGAGCGCGTTTTCAGCATTGGTCAGCTTTTCTTCGTAGCTCTTGATCTGGTCGCCGATGAAGCGCACGGCCTTGTCCGAGTCTTCCTTCTTGTCGCCGACGCTGCCCTCGACGAAGATGGTCAGCAGCGACTGCACCACATCCTTGCCCAGCTTGGGGTTCTCGTTGTTGTAGGTGATGGTGTAGATGTCGTCGCGCCCGGTCTGGGTGATCTTGATGCGTTGCGCCAGCTCATCGACCAGCTTGTCCTTGTCGGCCACGGTCTGGGCCTTGATGTCCAGGTCGGCCATCCGGGTGACGCGCTCCAGGTTGGGGCGGCTAAGCAGGGTGCGGCTCATGATGGAGACCTGCTGCTCGATGTTGGGGACGGTTGTCATGCCGGCCAGCAAGGGCTTGAGGATGCTTTGCGTATCCACATAGACACGGGCCGAGGCCTGGAAGTCATTGGGCAGACGGAACACGATGATACTGCCTACCAGCAGCAGCACCCAGGCCACCGAGATGGCCAGCCAGCGATGCTTCCAGGCGCCCTTCAAGAGCGATAAGAGTTGCGATAGTAAATCCGCCATGTGAGCCGCTTCCCCTGCGATCTAGATTCAACAAATTGAGTGTTTGACAGCCAGCCTGCCAGGTCAGGGTGCCGATGGCGGCCTCACCGTGTAAAGCGAGCCGACACCGACAGGCCATGCACCAGCCTAATTGAGTGCAGCGTCGTGGCCTGTTTGCAACATCTTCGTGGTGAATGATTTCCCCGGAAAGCTCCCCCTCCTGGCAAATCGGGTCATCCCCGATGCATATCCCCCTTGGAGATATCGTTTAATCAGTAGTAATAGTGACTTTTTGACAATCGCAGAATCATACCATCCTGCTTCACATTTCCAGTGCGGAATAAGACACAAATTACGCCAAAATTTACACTATTTCTGTGCGTTATTATTTGCTAGAAAGCCGCGCCACCACTGGTTTTCTTGCTGTAATGCAAGCTTGTCGCAAGAACTGATGACAAGCCGCGCCACAGCCGTCCCATGTCGTGTCGCAACAGACCCGCCAAGCCGTCCGCGGTCAGCGGATTGAAGGCGGCCAGGCCCCAGCGTTCGCGGCGGTGCGACATCCAGTCGCGCTTGTAGCCGTCGTCGCCCATCAGGTAGTCGACTTCGCGCACGCCGTCGACGTCGATGACGTGTTGCATCATCCGCGCGGTCAATACCGAGCCCACCGAGAGTGCGGCAAAGCGTTCGTCATAGGCGAGCTTGTAGATGGCGGCCACGCCGTGGTGGACGATCCACAACTGGGCGGCGGCGGCCTGTCCATCGATGCGCACGATGCCCAGGCGCAACTTGCCCTGGCTGGCGCAAAGGCGGATCAGGCCGGGGATGAAGTCGGGATGGGGTTCTGCCTGTTTCCAGCTGGCCTGGTAGACCGCCTGGTAGTCGGCAATGCCGCGTTCGAGCTCTGCGCCCTGTTCGATGATGGTGATCTCCACGTCACCGGCGGCCTGCAGTTGCTGCGACTTGCGCGCCAGGGTGTTGCGCAGGCGCGAGGGCAGGGTGGCGTGGTATTGGCCATAGCTGCGTCCGGCCACTTCCAGGTACCAGTTGCCAAAGCAGTAGTAGGGGCGCACCGCCAGGCCGCAGGAGCGCAAGGCCTGTTGCAGGGCTGCAAAACCGGCTTCTTCGCGGGCCAGCGGATGCAGGTCGATACGGCTGTAGCGGGGGCGTTCGGCGACGATGGCGGCCATCAGCGCCGGCAGGTCGCGCAGGTCCGTGCCGGGGTCGACCATCAGGGGGCCGGCCAGGGCTGAATAGTAGTTGGCCTGCGCCTCCAGCCGGTGCGCGCCCGGCCAGCCGGCGCGCGCCGCACACATCATCGGCAGCAGGATGCGTGCGGCGCCATCGCGCTGCAGGCAATACAGCCGAAGCGACTGCCCGGCCGCACCGGTGGTCGCGGCCAGATGGCGCAGCCAGCCGGGCGTGAGGCAGAAATCGGACTGCTGCCCGGCGCGCTCGAAACACGCCAGCACTGCCTGTGGCATGTTTGCGAAACCGTCGTAGCGCTCGATGGCGACCATGTCAGCTGCCCGCCCAGGCAGTGCTCAGGCGGAGGCTCCCAGGTGGTCGATGTACCAGTTCATGGCTTCCTGCAGGCCGGCGTGGATGCGATGGGTCGGTGCATAGCCCAGGCCTTCCCGGGCCTTGCTGATGTCGGCCTGGGAATCGCGGATGTCGCCGGCACGGAAGCCCACGTAGGTCGGGCGGTGCTGCTGCATGTGCGGGAAGCGTTCCACCAGCAAGCCGCGCATGACCTCGTAGAGCTCATTGAGGCTGGTGCGATCGTTGAGGGCGATGTTGTAGACCTGGTTGGCGGCCTCGGGCGCGGCGGTGGCGGCCAGCAGATTGGCCTGCACCACGTTGTCGATGTAGCAGAAGTCGCGGGTGGTCTCGCCATCGCCATTGATGCGCAGCGCATCGTTGCGGATCATCGCCGTGACCCATTGCGGGATCACGGCGGCATAGGCGCCATGCGGATCCTGGCGGCGGCCGAAGACATTGAAGTAGCGCAGGCCGATGCTTTGCAGGCCATAGCAACGGCCGAAGACGTCGGCGTACAGTTCGTTGACGTACTTGGTCACCGCGTAGGGCGAGAGCGGCTTGCCGATCACGTCTTCCACCTTGGGCAAGCCCGGGTGGTCGCCGTAGGTCGAGCTGGAGGCGGCGTAGACGAAGCGTGCCACCTTGGCATCGCGGGCTGCGACCAGCATGTTGAGGAAGCCGTTGACGTTGTTCTGGTTGGTGCGCAGCGGGTCCTCGATGGAGCGCGACACCGAACCCAGCGCCGCCTGGTGCAGCACGTAGTCGACGCCGGCGCAGGCGCGCACGCAGTCGTCGTTGTTGCAGATGTCACCTTCGATGAAGCTGAAGTTGGCCCAGGCGGCCTCGCCGACCTCGGCCCGGACTTCCTCCAGGTTGGCCTGGCGGCCGGTGCTGAAGTTGTCCAGGCCGGTGACCTGCTGGCCTAGCGAGAGCAGCCGGGCCAGCAGGTTGGAGCCGATGAAGCCGGCCACGCCGGTGATGAGCCAGCGCTTGGGTTCTTGCGTGAGTTGCGTACTGATTGCGTCGTATCTGGTCATGGTGGGGCGTTTCTGGCGACGAGCCGATCAGAGGCGCCAGACGCTGTAGCCGGCGGCGCTAAGTGCGTTCTGGTCGAATTGCGACTTGACGTCGATGAAGCAGCCTTTGTCCTTGAGCTTGGAGACGATCTCGCTCAGCGGATGTGCCAGCAGTTCCTTGTGCGACACGGCGGCCACCACGGCGTCCGCGCGCGGCAGGTCGGACCAGTTCTCCAGCTTGATGCCGTATTCGTGTTCGGCATCCTCGCTGGCGGCCACCGGATCGTGGACATGTACTTCCACGCCATAGGATTGCAGTTCGGTGACGATGTCGACCACCTTGGAGTTGCGCAGGTCGGGGCAGTTTTCCTTGAAGGTCAGGCCCAGCACGTTGACCTTGGAACCCTTGATGGGGAAGCCGGCGGCGATCATCGACTTGACCGTCTTCTCGGCCACGAACTTGGCCATGCCGTCGTTGATGCGGCGACCGGCCAGGATCACTTGCGGGTGATAGCCCAGCATCTCGGCCTTGTGGGTCAGGTAGTACGGGTCCACGCCGATGCAGTGGCCGCCCACCAGGCCCGGACGGAAGGGCAGGAAGTTCCACTTGGTGCCGGCAGCCTGCAGCACTTCCAGGGTATCGATGCCGATCTTGTCGAAGATGATGGAGAGTTCGTTCATCAGCGCGATGTTGAGGTCGCGCTGGGTGTTCTCGATCACCTTGGCGGCTTCGGCCACCTTGATGCTGGAGGCGCGATGCACACCGGCGGTGATGATCGATTCGTAGAGCTGGGCGATCTTTTCGAGGGTGTCGGCATCGTCGCCGGAGACGATCTTGAGGATGGTCGTCAGAGTGTGCTGCTTGTCGCCCGGGTTGATGCGCTCGGGCGAGAAGCCGACGTGGAAGTCCTGCTTCCACTTCAGGCCGGAATGCTGCTCCAGCAGGGGCACGCAGACTTCCTCGGTGGCGCCGGGATAGACGGTCGATTCGAAGACGACGATGGCGCCGCGCTTCATGTGCTTGCCCACGGTGACGCTGGCGCCGGCCAGCGGGCCGAAGTCGGGGTTGTGCGCTTCGTCCACGGGCGTAGGCACGGCCACCACGATGAAGTCGGCATCAGCCAGGATGGCCGGGTCGGTGCTCACGCTCAGTTGCGTGGAGGCACGCAGTTCCTCGGTGCTCAGTTCGCCGGTGGGGTCGACGAACTTGCGGTAGCTCTCGATCTTGGTCTTGGAAAGGTCGAAACCCACGGTGGGACGCTTCTTGCCAAACTCCACTGCCAGCGGAAGACCCACATAACCCAAGCCTACGACTGCAACGATACTCATGTTTTCCATCCCCAAAAATAAAGACTAATGACCGGGCACGTCCCATGCCCGAAAATTGGTGTTGCCGATATTGCTGCGCAGCTACTCTTTCCGGGCCGCAATCAGGACTGCCTGCGACAGGCAGAAAAATCCTCGAACGCGCCATAGGATACACGGGCGCTGCGCATTCCTTTGCATAAATCAGGCACTTGTTCCTGCATGTTTTCTCGTACGGGCGGCTTGTCCTTCCAGCGCATGTCCAGCATCTGCGGCGACTGGAACAGGGCGCGCACCGGATGGCGTCCCAGGTACAGGTTCAGCGCACCCGTGACCTCGTTCTCGGCGGTGCGCACCAGGCCGTCATCGCGTGCGCGCACCACACTGTCGATGAGGTTGCCTTCGACATCGGCCGTGCTTTCGGCGAAGCGTACCGTAATCCCGCCGGTATCGACCAGCGTGTTGTGCAAGATCTTGCTGGCGGCGGCACGGTTGAGATAGATGCCGTCGTCGGAACAGGAGGCAACCAGGTTGCCGGCGATCACGCCGCCATCCTGCTCGGTGATGCAACGCTTGTCGCGGCAGTAGGGCAGGCCGGTACCGCCGCCGCCCAGCGACAGGCCGACCTGCTGGCCGGTGTGTCCCTGCAGCAAGTATTCGCACAGCACGATGTTCTGTTCGATGCGGTTGCCGCTGCCGGCGCCCTTGACGAAGGCACCATAGCTGATGCGGTCGCCGCTGGCCTTGATGAAGTCGCTGATCTGGTTGCGTGCGATGCGCCAGTTGTTGGCGGCCACCAGGTCGATCGGCGTGACCGGCCCCATGGTCTGGCGCGGCGAGGTGTTGGTGAGGGTATTGCCTTCGATGCTGCCGCCATCGGGGAAGCCCCCCTCGTCACCATTGATCTTGAAATGGGCGTTGAAGTTGACGATACGGTTGTTGCGGGCGATGAAGTGCGTTCCCCGGCCCACCACGTGGAAGGCATGCTCGCAGAACTCCTGGCTCTTGCAGACGCCCTCGATGTTGAGGTTCTCGAAGATCCACCAGGGTGCGTCGATCTTGAAACCCTCGCCGGCGTTGAGCTCGATGAAGACCGTCTCCGGTCGTGCGGCGCGCACCACGATGGGCGATTGGGCCGTGCCGGCCTGGCGCACCTCGAGCGAACCGTCGCCGTCGATGCGATAGTGGCCCGGCTGCAGGGTGATGATCTGGCCGGGTCGCGCTTGCGCCAGCGCCTGGACCAGTTCGACGGTGTTGCCGACCGGCACCACCACGCCCGTCGGCGCAGGCGAGTAGGCCTCGGGCTGGGCGCCGATGGTCCATTGCTGTGGCGTATGGATGGCGCGTTGGCCACGATCCAGGCGCTGCAGCAGTTCGGCCGCCTGCATGACCAGGCTGGTCAGGGCCTCCTGATGGCCTTCGGCGCGGCGTTCCAGATAGGGAGCCAGTTGGCGCGGCGGGATGTTCAGGCGTGACAGCGATACCGCCGCGGTCACGATCGCCAGCACGATGGCCGCCAGCAGCAGCCAGAGGAGAAGCTTGAGTCGCTTGATGGATGTGGTCATGGTCACGATCAGGTTAGGCGTGCTTGGCTCGGATGGTTGGCATGGAGTTGCAGGCGATACCACAGCAGGCCCAGCCATTC
>JAFAMT010000385.1 GCA_019233085.1 Herbaspirillum sp. | reverse complement strand
CAAAAATGGATCAGTGAAATACGATTCTCGCATCTATTGGAAGAAATGAAAACTGGGTATTGTTCTTTCCACCGCAATCGTCCCCTCGCGACGATGCCCACCGAACAACCGAAAGGACAGACCATGAGCACCTTGTTGCATATCGATTCCAGCGCCCGTAGCGGCGGTTCCATCTCGCGCCAGCTGACCGCCTCCTACGCCACGCAATGGCTGGCCAAGAACCCCGGCGGCAAGATCGTGCACCGTGACCTGGCTGCCAACACCCTGCCGCACCTGAGCGAACCCCTGCTGGGTGCCTACTTCACCCCGGCCGACGCCCGCAATGCCGAGCAGGCTGAGCTGATCAAGCAATCCGACGCCCTGGTGGACGAACTGCTGGCGGCCGACACCATCGTCATCGGCGTGCCGATGTACAACTTCGCGCCGCCCTCCACCCTGAAGACCTGGATCGACCACGTGTTCCGCGCCGGCCGCACCTTCAAGTACACCGAAACCGGCCCGGTCGGCCTGGTCAACGGCAAGAAGGCCGTCATCATCCTCTCGCGCGGCGGCAAGTACTCCGAAGGCCCGATGGAAGCACTGGACTTCCAGGGCAAGTACCTCAAGAGCGCGCTGGGCTTCATCGGCATCACCGATGTCGAGCTGGTCATCGCCGAAGGCGTGTCCATGGGTGAAGAGGCTGCCAAGCAAGCCCTGGCCAACGCCGAAGCCAAGATCAACGCCACCGTCTGATCTCTGCAGCACCACTGGGCTGCTTGTCCCGATCACGGGCAAGCGGCTGCAACGGGGCGCACCGCCATTGGCGATGCGCCCCGTTTGACTTGTGGGTTCAATGGTGGTCCAGACCCTTGTGCATGCGGCGCAAGCCCAGCCACACGCAGGCCGCTACCACCGGCACCACCAGGCCGGTGGCAAGGTCCGGATTGACGGGCAGGCCGGCCGCCTTGGCCGCCTTGCCGGCATAGCCGATCAGCCCGATCACATAGTACGAGATCGCCGCCACCGATAGTCCCTCCACCGCCTGTTGCAGCTTCAGTTGCTGGGCAGCACGGGCGTTCATCGATTCGAGGATCTGGCGGTTCTGCTGCTCCTGCACGATGCCCACCCGGGTGCGCAGCAGGTCGTTGGTATGTGCGATCCGCTCGGCCAGGGCCTCCTGGCGCCGGGCGATGGCCTGGCAGGTATTCATGGCCGGCGCCAGCCGGCGCTCCATGAACTCGCCGATGGTCGGCACCCCTTCGATGCGCTGCTCGCGCAACTCCTCGATGCGCGCCTGCACCAGGCGGAAATAGGCTTGCGAGGCCGAAAAGCGGTAGCTGTTCTCCAACGACAGTTTTTCGATGCGCGCCGCCAGCCCCGTGATCTTGCGCAGGATGCGTTCATCCTCGGCCTGTTCTTCGGGCGTGCCGCCGGGGGACTGCTCGGACTGCACCATGGCTGCCGTCAGCGCCGCCAGGTCGCCCTCGATCTCATTGAGCAGGGGGCCGGACTGCTGGGCATGCGGCAAGCCCAGCAGGGCCATCATGCGATAGGTCTCGATCTCCAGGATGCGTTGCGCCAGGCGCCCGCCCTGCAGTTCGCGCAGGCCGATATCGCGCACCACGAAGCGCGAGAAACCGTCCGACTGGATCTGGAAATCGGTCCAGATCTCGCCTCCCTGCAGGACCTTGCTGGAACTCATCAGCTTGCCCTCGAAGATGCGCTGCAACTGGCGCGCGGTGCCTGCCGGGTCGTCCTCGCCCGGCTCCACCACCACGTGCGCGGCCACCATCAGCTTGCCTTGCAGCGACAGCAGCCATTGCTGTGGGATATGCGACAGCGGCGCACGGGCAAAGGCGTCGGCGGTCGACAGGGGCTCTTCGTGGGCCTGGGCAAAGGTATAGGTGGCGAACTCGGTATGGCACTCCCACTTCAGGCGCAGGCGCCCGAAGTCATGGTAGAAGTGCTTGGCCTCGGCGCCCGGCGCGACCACGCCGAAATGAGTGCACAGGTCGTCCAGCAAGGCATGCTGGGCGCTGGCGTGGCGCGTGCCGTTGCCGTCTTCACGCACGTAGACGGCCAGGTGCGTGAGCGTTTCCGAGCGCGTCAGTTGCAGGAAGGGGCGCGAATGCACCTCGGCGGCCAGGACAACGCGCTGCGGATGATTCAGGCTGGCAAAAACGATGGACATGGCGTTTTCTCGTGGATGGTTTGGAGTTGGCAGGCCGGTGGCCATGATGCGCATACCACATGCGAAATGCATGCCGGCTGCGCATTCTTGTCGGTGGATTGGCTTATTGAGGAGCGGGATAGCTCACGTCGAGGATGGTCAGGTGCTCCAGTCCGGAGGGCGTCTGCAGGACCACCTCGTCCCCCTCGCGCGATTTGGTCAGCGCGCGCGCCACCGGCGAGATCCAGCTGATGCGTCCCTTGAGCGGATCGAGCTCGTCGATACCGACGATGGTCACCGTATGGGACTCCCCTCGCTGGTTCTCATAGGTCACCGTGGCACCGAAGAAGACCTGGTCGCTGCCATGATGCACGGACGGGTCGACCACCTCGGCGTTATCGAGGCGCTTGGTGAGGAAACGGATGCGGCGGTCGATCTCGCGCAGGCGTTTCTTGCCGTAGAGATAATCGCCGTTCTCGGAGCGGTCGCCGTTGGAGGCCGCCCAGGACACCACGCGCACCACTTCCGGGCGCTCCTCGTCGATCAGGTGCAGCAGTTCATCCTTGATGCGCTGGTGTCCCTGCGGGGTCATGTAGTTCTTGCTGCCTGCGGGAATGGCCGGCAAGGCGATGTCATCATCGTCGTCGCCGCCATCGGATTCTTTTACGAAAGCCTTGTTCATGCTGGAGTGGGTCCGGGTTGCTTGCCGCCGGGCGGCGTATTCGGGTCGACCCTTATTGTAGCCGCATGCCGGCGGCCGCGACGGTACAGTTGCGGCGATTAATCCCACCCCCCACTGTACCGGGCCGGCACCAGCTCCCGCACGGCACAACACTCGCCCTTTGCCGCGCACTCGGCGATAATCTGCATTCCGGCCCCTACGCGGCTTTTATCACTGACCCTGCGACCCATGTCCTCCATCGCCCCCCGCTATCGCATCGGCCTCATCGCCAACCGTGCCCACCAGGATGCCGCCGATTCGGCGCTGGTCCAGCTGCTGACCGGCTCGCGCCATCGCATCGAAAGCCTGCAACCGGAGCTGATCGTGGTCGGCCGCACCCTCGACGCCATTGGCCAGATGAAGCTGCTGCCCGGCTACCCCCACCTGGTACGCTTCCCCTACGGTCGGCATGGCGGGCTGATGAAGCTGGTCTCGCGCACCGTGGACGAGGACCCGGAGCGCACCCTGGACGCCGTGATCTACCTGATCGACCCAGTCGATCCCTCTTCCACCTTCCCCGAAGCGGTGGCCTTGAAGCGCCAGTGCGTGATCCACGGCAAGCCCTTCCTCTCCACGCTGGCCGGCGCGCAGGAATGGTTCGAGCTGGAAGCCATCGCCAACGGCGCCACGCCCGACACCTTCCTCGATGACCGCTTCAGGCTCGACCAGGAAGGCATCGCCCTGATTGCCCACGACGCCATGAAGTCACGCATGCTGGAGCTGGCCGAGAAGCATTTCGACGTGCTCGACAAGTTTGCCTTCCGCTGCGCCACCGGCACCACCGGCGGCCTGCTCAACCAGTTGGCCATGAGGATCAAGGGAGAAGCCGGCCGCCATTGGGTCAAGCCCTTCCTCTCCGGCCCCTTGGGTGGGGATGCCCAGATCGCCGAGCTGATCCTGGAGCAGCAGTGCCGTCGCGTCCTCTTCCTGGAAGACCCGCATGTGGCGCGCCAGCACGAGGCCGACATCCAGTTGCTGGAGCGTGCCGCCCGTACCGTCACCGGCTATGCCTCCTGCATGAGCGACGTCAAGTGGGGCGACCGCTGGCTCTCGCTGATCAAGGCGCGTCAGGTGTGAAGGTCCGGAACCCATTTCATAAATAAGCGTTAGATCCGCTCTAGATGACTTCATCTTCACCACCGCCACGGCGCGCTGCCCGCTGGCGGCGACGACTGCTGGCACCGCTCATCTATGCGGCCGCCCTGCTGCTGATGCTGGAAGAATGGCTCTGGGATGTCACCCAGGCCATGCTGGCACGGATACCCTCCTGGTCCGTGCTGGTGCGCCTGCAGCGCTGGGTGGAGCAACTCTCACCCTACGCGGCGCTGGCCATCTTCCTGGCACCGACCGTGTTGCTGCTGCCGGTGAAGGTGCTGGCCCTGCTTTCCATTACCCACGGCCACCCGACCCTGGGCCTGGCCATCGTACTGGTGGCCAAGGTGCTGGGCACGGCCCTGGTCGCCCGCATCTATGCCCTCACCCGTCGCAGCCTGCTGTCGCTGGACTGGTTCCGGCGGTATCACGAGAAGCTGCTGGCCTGGAAGGATCGCCTCACCGCGCAATTGCATGCCAGCGCCGGCTGGCGGCAGGTGCAGCGGCTGCTGCAGGCGATGCGATCGCTGCTGGCGCGTTACCGTGCGCGCCTTGCGGCAGAACCGGCGCCGCCCTGGACACGCATGCTGCGACTGTTCCGGCGCCTGGCTGCGCGCATGCGCAGACAGCCCCCGCCAAAATGAAAAGGCTGCCGTTCAACGCGGCAGCCTTTGCGGGGATGTTCATGCAGGCCAGTCGGGACAGGACCGGCACCGGTCAATCGTCATCGTCGTCCTCATCGACGTAGCCACCCGGCGGGGGCGACATCTGCATGGGGGTATGCTGGCCGATATGGTTGCTGGAGATGCTGTTACCCCATTCGAAGGCGTGTTTTTCGGCCTCGAAGAAATCATCGGCCGACATCTGCAACTCATCCAGCAACTTCTGGATCTGTTCCTGATCCTGCTCGCGCTGCTCGGTACATTCGACCAGCTTCAGGGCCAGCCCGTAGAAACCGGTACGACGCAGCAGCGCCTCGCGGATCTCGGTGCTCACGGTGATCTGGCGCAGCACGCTTTCCATGCTCATGCCGAAGAGCGCATCGACCAGGGACATGATGCCGACCGTGAAGGCCATCTCCGACATCTTGCGCCGTCCCGGTCGCAACCTGGCGGCAATCAGCTCCAGCATCTTGCCGCGCGTGGCCGCCAGGATCATCAGTGGCGACATGCCGTCAGCGCCACCCTTCTCGGTGTTGGCAAACAGCAGGATCTGCAACCAGCGCTTCAATTGGCGGCGCCCCAGCACGATCAGGGCCTGGCCCAGCGAATCGATGAACTTCTGGAAGCCGTAGACCGGGGTATTGACCAGCCGCAGCAGCGTCAGGCTCAGGGCCACGTCGCGCTTGATGAAGCGCACGATCTCGCCATTGTCGACATTGCGCACCAGGAGCGTAAGCAGATGCATGATGGCCATCTTCGAGGCCTCCAGCTTCTTGCCCTGGAGGATCATCGGCTTGGCGAAATAGTAGCCCTGGAAATAGTCGAAGCCGAAGGTGACGCAATCGTTGAATTGCTGCAGGGTCTCGACCTTCTCGGCCAGCAGTTCCTTCTGGGCACGCTTGAAATGCACCGACAGCTTGAGCAACTTGCTGGGATCGACTTCCAGCACGTCGATCTTGATGATCTTGACCAGCGGCAGCAGCTCTTCGATCTCTTCGGACTCGGCCACCACGTCGTCCAGCGCAAACACATAACCGGCCTTGACCAGCTCGCGCACCCGCGCCACCAGCCCGGGTGTGACCTTGACCGTCTCCAGGATCTCCAGCACCACCTTGTCGGCCGGCAGGAAATAGATGAAGTCGCTCATCAGCACAGCCGCATCGACATTGATGAAGCCTTGCAGATTGCCGATCACGTTGGACAGGCCCAGCTCGGACGCATGGGCAATGACGGCCGCCGTGGCCGTGACGTCATCCTTAACATTGGCCGGCCCGAAGGCAGCACTACGGAACAGCAGTTCGTACCCGATCAGCTCTTGCTCGCGGCTCAGGATGGGCTGGCGGGCCAGGAAGAAATCCAGGGCGTGGTGCGTCGGAGGGGGGAGGTCGGATGACTGATCAGACATGGTTGTTCTTTTAATTACCCCAAGCGTTGCATTGAATATTGACGAATGGCAATGCCCCTATTGTATGCCGATTTGGCATGGATACGGACAGATGCGATTGCGTCACATCCAGATATTCACAAATAATCACAACGCAAGTATAACCTGTCATTACATTTCCCCGGACTCCAGCACGAATTCGGCGCTGTCGTCCACCCCCAGCACATCGACCAGGTAAGGCATCAATTCACGCAACATGGGCTCCAGCGTCCAGGGCGGATTGAGGATGAACATGCCGCTATTGTGCAGGCCGAAGCCGTCGGGCGCCGGGCCGTGGATGGCCAGTGTGACATTGAGCCAGCTCTTGGCACCCAGGCGCTTGAGACGTTCCGGCAGCTGACGCGATTCGTTACGCTGCAACACGGGGTACCAAACGGCATACATGCCACCAGGAAAACGCGTGAGTGCATCGGCCAGCACCTGGGCCACATGGGCATAGTCGCGCTTATCCTCGTAGGGGGGATCGATGAGCACCAGGGCACGGCGCGATGGCGGCGGCAGCAAGGCCTTCAGCCCCTGGAAACCGTCGCCGCGGGTGATCATGACGCGCTTGCCACGCGCGGCCGGACGCTGGCCCTGGGCGGCGGCGTGCGCCTCCAGCTTGCGGAAATTGTCCGCCAGCACCTTCACTTCGCTGGGGTGCAACTCGAACAGGCGCAGCCTGTCCTGCTCGCGCATGACCTTCTCGGCGCAATAGGGCGAACCGGGGTAGTAGCGCATCTTGCCGCTGGGGTTGAGCGACTTGACCAGGTCGACATATTCCTTCACCGCCGGCGGCAGGTCCTTGCGGTCCCACAGCTTGGCGATACCGGTATCGTATTCGGCGTTCTTGCTGGCGTAATCCCCGTCGAGCGCATAGACGCCAGCGCCGGCGTGGGTGTCGATGACCATGTAGGCAGTGTCTTTCTGCCCCAGATAGCGCATCAACTGGATGATCACCATGTGCTTCAGGACATCGGCGTGGTTGCCGGCGTGAAAAGCGTGGCGATAACTCAGCATGGAAAATTCACTTCTTGGATGGGGTTGGACGTGGGATGACTGGATGAACCGACAAGATGCGGCATACCGGTATCCGATGAGATGAAAACGTTCGGCATTCTAACAAGGATAAATGAGCAGTTGTCCGACTAATCCGGCTTTGTTACAAAGAAATCATCCAATCCTCCGGCGCCTGCGCCCTCTGTGCGAGAAGACCTGCGCTGACACGATATGCGAGTCTTGGCCCTTGCCGGTCCTGGCCGATCAGCTGCCGGCGCGGTCCAGGCGGAAATACGCATCCAGCAGCGAGGTCTTGAAGACCACTCCCAGCAGGCGCGGATCCTCCGCATGGGCGATCACGGGCAAGCGCTCGCCCTGGTGATCGAGGAACAGCTGCAGAGCTTCGCCCAGCGACATGTCCGGCGTGACCTCATGCAGGAAATGCGGCCGCAGGAAATCGCGAGCCACGCGACCAGCCGGTTCCTTCTTGTCGAGCAGCCAGGAAGTGATGTCCTGCAGCGCGACCACACCCTGGTAGCGCTGCTGGGCGTCGACGATGTAGACGTACTTGACCGGGTACTTGAGGAATAGCGCACTGACCTCTTCCAGGCTGGCGTTTTCCGGCAAGACCGTCTCGGCCGGCCGGATCAGCTCGCTCATTTGGGTGCCGCGCAGGCGCAGGCGTTCTTCGTTGTCGCGATGGCGCTTGAGGGTGATCTCGTACATGGAACTGCCGTTGACGCCGCGTGCCACCACATAGGCGACCACGCAGGACAGCATCAGCGGCAAGACCACCTGGTAGCTGAGCGTCATCTCGAAGATCATCAGGATGGCCATCAGCGGCGCATAGGAGGCCGCCGCCAGGAAGGCGCCCATCCCCACCATGGCATAGGCGAAGGGTTGCGACATGTGCATGGGCAGCACGGCCTGCGCCGCATCGCCAAACAGGTAGCCGATGGCGGCCCCGACGAAGAGCACGGGCGTGAAGATCCCGCCGACGGCGCCGGAACCGACCGTGATCGACGTCGCCAGCACCTTGATGACCAACACCGTCAGCACGGCCTGCCAGACCCAGGTGGTATGCAGCAGCGAATTGACCAGGCTGTAGCCGTTGCCCCAGACCTCGGGCACCTGCACGGAAATGAGTCCGACCAGCAGGCCGCCCACCCCCAGCCGCACCGGCAGGGGCAACCGTAACTTGCCGAAGGCCAGCTTGCCCAGCTCCAGCACGCGCAGGAACTGCGGCGCGAGCACCCCGGCCAGCACGCCCAGCACCAAGAACAGCAAGACTTCCCAGCCGGCGATCTCGGGGAAATAAGGCATCTCATAGGAAGCCCGGTAGCCTGGCAGCTCGCGCATGGTGATGTTGGCCACCACCGAGGCCACCACGATGGGGCCGAAGCTTTCCATGACCAGCGAACCCAGCACGATCTCGGTAATGAAGAAGGCCCCCGCGATCGGCGCGTTGTAGGCCGAGGTGATCCCGGCCGCCGCGCCGCAAGCCACCAGCAGGCGCAGGCGTGATGCAGGAAAGTGCGAGAACTTGCCCACCAGCGATGCACACAGGGCCGACAGTTGCACCATGGGCCCTTCCCGCCCGATCGACCCGCCGGAGGCGATGGTGGCCAGCGACGAGATGCTGCGCAAGAGCGTATTGCGTACCGGAATGGCGCCGTCGCCGATGGCCACCGCCTCCATGTAGTCAGCGCCATTGCCCGCCGGCGTGCGCTTGGCCCACACCAGGAACAGGCCGGCCACCACGCCACCGCAGGTCGGCAAGAGTACGCGCACATGCCAGGGCAGCCCCCTGGCGATATCGACGAAGCTGCCATCGTGGCCGGTCAGCCAGATCTGCAACTGCGCAATGCACTCACGGAAGGCGATCGTGGCCAGCGCCCCGACGAAGCCGGCCAGCGCGCCCCACAGGAGCATGGAATGATGTTCCGACACGCGGCAGGCATTGAGCACCCGCAGGCGGTATTTGATCCAGAGTTCATGCATGATCGACGTCGGGTCCTCTTGCTCTTTTGTCTTGTTTTTCTGATGGCTACTCGGCGCCGGACTGGGCCATCAGCGAACGCAGATGGCCCAGGTCGGCGGCGATGCTGGCCGCGGCCTTTTTCTGCATGCGCCGGTAACGGGTCAGCACTTCCTGCCCCAGTTCGGTCACGACCGCGCCGCCACCGCGCGCGCCGCCCGTGGCGGTCACCACCAGCGGACTGGCAAAGCAGCGATTCATTTCCTCGACCAAGAGCCAGGCGCGGCGATAGGACATCTGCATCTCCCGCGCGGCGCCCGAGATCGAGCCGGTCTGCACGATGGCTTGCAAGAGGTCGGCCTTCCCCGGGCCGAAGGCGATGGTCTCGCCCTGCATCACGCGCACACGTAGGGTCTTGGAATCGTTCATGCGCGTGATTGTACAAGGGCCGCCCGGCAGCGGCCAGACTCGCGCCCACGGTTGACGCTCGTTATATCCTTGCGTATATTTCGACGATCTATTTCCCGTTCCCGCACAAGGATCATCGATGCTGACGAAATCCCGCCTGAAAGCCGCCCTCGGCGTCGCTTTCGGGGCCATGCTGGTGTTTTCCTCCGGAGCCGCCCAGGCCACCGACCTGGTGGTCTCGGCCGCCGCCAGCCTGACCAACGCCTTCAGGGAACTGGCGCAAACCTTCGAGCAGCAGCATCCGGGTGTGAAAGTCATCACCAACTTCGGCGCCTCCGACATCCTGATGCAACAGATCGTGCGCGGTGCCCCGGCCGACGTGTTC
>JAFAMT010000329.1 GCA_019233085.1 Herbaspirillum sp. | reverse complement strand
CCTGTGAAGCCGGTGCAATGGAATCCCGCGGGCGCTCCCGCACAAGCTGCTGGCCAGCCGGCCAAGCCGGACGCGAGCGCCCAATCGAAAGCTAACTAAGAGGCTGCCAGATGGGAAAGTTCTTTATTGATCGCCCCGTATTTGCGTGGGTGCTAGCGATCTTCATCATGCTGGCAGGTGCGCTGGCCATCACCGGCTTGCCGGTGGCCCAGTACCCCAGCATCGCGCCGCCGACCATCGTGGTCACGGCAACCTACCCGGGTGCGACCGCGCAGACCCTGGACGATTCGGTGACCAGCCTGATCGAACAGGAAATGAACGGCGCCGATGGCCTGCAGTACATGGAATCGCAAAGCCAGGCCAACGGCCAGGTGCAGATCACCATCACCTTCTCGCCCGAAACCAATGCCGACCTGGCCTCGGTGGACGTGCAGAACCGCTTGAAGCGCGTGGAGGCCCGCCTGCCGGCGGCCGTCACGCAACAGGGCGTGCAGGTGACCAAGTCGCGCTCCAACTTCCTGCTCTTCATCGGTCTGTCCTCCACCGATGGCAAGCTCGATCCGGTGGCGCTGGGTGACTACCTGTCGCGTAACGTCTTGAACGAAATCAAGCGCGTGCCCGGCGTGGGCCAGGCACAGTTGTTCGGTACCGAGCGTGCCATGCGCATCTGGATCGATCCGAACAAGCTGATCGGCCTGAACCTGACTCCGGCCGACGTGACCGCTGCCATCACCGCGCAGAACGCGCTGGTCGCTGGTGGTACGCTGGGCGCCCTGCCCAGCCCCGGTACGCAGCAGATCGCGGCCACCGTGGTGGTCAACGGCCAGCTGACCACGGCCGAGCAGTTCGGTGACATCATCCTGCGCGCCAACGCCAACGGCTCCGTCGTGCGCATGCGCGATGTGGCCCGCGTCGAAGTCGGCGGCCAGAGCTATGACACCTCTGGTCGCCTGGATGGCAAGCCTTCCTCCTTCATCGGCGTGCAGCTCTCGCCCACCGCCAACGCGCTGGGCACCGCCACCGCCGTGCACAAGAAGATGGAAGAACTGGCCAAGTACTTCCCGGCCGGCGTGAAGTACACCATCCCCTACGACACCTCCAAGTTCGTCAAGATCTCGATCGAGGAAGTGGTCAAGACCCTGATCGAAGCCATCGTGCTGGTGTTCCTGGTGATGTTCCTGTTCCTGCAGAACATCCGCTACACCATCATCCCCACGGTGGTGGTGCCGGTGGCCCTGCTGGGTACCTTTGCCACGCTGCTGGTATTCGGCTTCTCGATCAACGTGCTGACCATGTTCGGCATGGTGCTGGCCATCGGTATCCTGGTCGACGATGCGATCGTGGTGGTGGAAAACGTCGAACGCATCATGAGCGAGGAGGGCCTGTCGCCGCCTGAGGCGACCCGCAAGGCCATGGGCCAGATCAGCGGCGCGCTGATCGGTATCACCCTGGTGCTGATCGCGGTGTTCATCCCGATGGCCTTCTTCGGTGGCGCCGTGGGTGCCATCTATCGCCAGTTCTCGCTGTCGATGGTGGCCTCCATGGTGTTCTCGGTGCTGATGGCCTTCACCCTCACCCCGGCGCTGTGCGCGACCATCCTCAAGCCGGTCGAGAAGGGTCACCACCATGAGAAGAAGGGTTTCTTTGGCTGGTTCAACCGCAAGTTCAACACCACTGCCAGCGGCTACCAGGGCCTGATCGCCCGCATGCTGGGCAAGGCCGGTCGCTACATGATCTTCTATGTGCTCATCGTGGGTTGCGTGGCGCTGTTGTATGCACGCCTGCCGGCCTCCTTCCTGCCGAACGAAGACCAGGGCTACATCGTGACCAACGTGCAGCTGCCGCCGGGCGCAAGTACGGCGCGCACGATCGAGGTGGTCAAGCAGATCGAGGAGTACTACCTCAAGGAACCGGCCGTGGAACACGCCATTGCCGTGCTGGGATACTCGTTCTCCGGTAACGGCCAGAATGCCGCACTGGTGTTCGCGCCCCTGAAGGACTGGTCGCAACGCGACAAGTCGCAGTCGGCCGACGCTATCGCCGGCAAGGCCTTCGGTACCTTCATGCGCATCAAGGACGCCATCGTGTTCCCGCTGAATCCGCCGCCAATCCCGGAACTGGGTAACGCGACCGGCTTCACCTTCCGCCTGCAGGACCGTGCCGGCATGGGTCACGCGGCACTGGTGCAGGCTCGCAACCAGATCCTGGGCATGGCCTCGCAGAGCAAGGTGCTGGCCGGTGTGCGTCCGGAAGGTCTGGAAGATGCGCCGCAGCTGCAACTGGACATCGACCGCGACAAGGCCAATGCGCTGGGTGTGCCGTTCTCGACGATCAATAGCGTGCTCTCCACGGCGCTGGGTTCGTCCTACGTGAACGACTTCCCCAACCTGGGCCGTCAGCAACGCGTGATCGTGCAGGCCGATGCCAAGCGTCGCCTGCAACCGGAAGACCTGACCGGCCTGTACGCCCGCAACAATGACGGCAACATGGTCCCCTTCTCGTCCTTCGTGACGGCCCGCTGGATCAATGGTCCGGTGCAGCTGATCCGCTACAACGGCTATCCCGCCATGAAGATCGCTGGCGGCGCCGCCCCTGGCCGCAGTACCGGCGAAGCCATGGCCGAGATGGAATCCTTCGTGGCCAAGCTGCCGGCCGGCTTCGGCTTCGAGTGGACCGGCCAGTCGCTGGAAGAAAAGACCTCCGGCAACCAGGCCCCGGCCCTGTATGCACTGTCGCTGATCGCCGT
>JAFAMT010000309.1 GCA_019233085.1 Herbaspirillum sp. | reverse complement strand
CAGCAAGGCGCCGGCATCGATGTGCGCGGGCAGGGTCACCCAGATGAACATGCCGCCTTCGGGCTTGCTCCAGGAACAGCCCGCCGGGAAGTACTGCTGCAGCGCGTCCAGCATGGCCTGGCACTGGTCGCCATAGAGCTTGCGGATGGTCGGTACGTGCTGGTCCAGGAAACCGTCCTTGATGGCCTCGTAGACCACCATCTGCGTCAGTTGGGCGGTATGCAGGTCGGTGGCCTGCTTGGCCTGTTCCATCTTCAGGATCAGCGGGCGCGGCGCCACCACGTAACCCAGGCGGATGCCCGGCGTGAGCACCTTGGAGAAGGAGCCCATGTAGATCACGCCCGAGGGGTTCATCGACAACATCTTGGGCAGCGGCGCATTGCGATAGCTCAGCGCGCCATAGGGATCATCCTCGATCAGCGGCAAGCCCAGTCGGGCACAGGTTTCCACCAGCTTGATGCGGCGTTCGACGGGCAGCGTGCGGCCGGTCGGGTTCTGGAAGTTGGGCAGCGAATACAGCATGCGCGCGCCAGCGGCGATGGCCTCGATGGTCTCGGGCTGCAAGCCGTTTTCGTCGCTGGGCACCGACTCGAACTGCGCGCCATAGAGCGCGAATGCCTGCAGCGCGCCCAGGTAGCTGGGGGTCTCGACCAGCACCTTGCTGCCCTCGTCGATCAGGACCTTGCCCAGCAGGTCCAGGCCTTGCTGGGAACCGGACACCATCAGCACCTGTTCCGGCGTGATCTGGGCGCCATCGGTGGAGAGCGAGGCGGCGATCCATTCGCGCAGCGGCAGGTAGCCGTCGGTGGGGCCATATTGCAGGGCGGTCTTGCCCTGCTGGCTCAGCACGCGGTCGAAGGCCACCTTCATGTGCTCCACCGGGAAGGTCTGCGGCGAAGGCAGGCCACCGGCAAAGGAGGTGATGTCCGGACGCATGGTGATCTTGAGGATTTCTCGGATGGCCGAGCTCTTCATGGCCTCGGCGCGCCGGGAGAATTGCCACTGCAGCGCTGCTGGATTTTCGGGTTTCATACGAGTCTCTATTCTGTTCTGGTCAGAGGTGGCTGCGATGGCCGTGCGACGTTCTGTGCGTGCATCGGCCCGGTCTTGCGATGAGGCTCAGGCGATCTCGGCGATCATCTCGATCTCGACGCAGGCGCCCATGGGCAGCTGGGCCACGCCGAAGGCCGAACGGGCATGCTTGCCGGCGTCGCCGAAGATTTCACCGATCAGCTCGGAGGCACCATTGGTCACCAGGTGGTGCTCGGTGAATTCGCCGGTGGAATTGACCAGGCTCATCAGCTTGACGATGCGCTTGACGCGGGTCAGGTCGCCGCCACAGGCAGCCTGCAGGGTGGCGATCAGGTCGATGGCCACGGCACGCGCGGCCAGCTTGGCCTCGTCGGTGCCGATGTCGCGTCCCAGCTGGCCGACCCAGACCTTGCCATCCTTCTTGGCCAGGTGACCGGAGAGGAACACGGTATTGCCGGTTTGCGCATACATCACATAGGCGGCAGCCGGGGTGGCCACGGCGGGCAGTTCGATGTTCAGTGCGTTGAGCTTTTCGTAGACGGACATGCGGTACTCCCTGTTGGGCAGCGCCCCGGCCGTCGAGGCAGGCGGGCACTGCGCGTTAAGAAATGAAGAAAATATGGAAAAACAAGAGCTCGATTATCTCAAATATCCGCGGCTTTGGCCGCAGCATTTCGGCACGCAATGGCCATTCCCGCGCAGCAAGCTAGCGGCGTACCGCCATGCGCCGGCCCACCGCCACCACCACGATCACCGCCAGGGCGAAGAGCAGGTTGCTGGTCGCCAGCGCCTCGCCGGCGATCACGGCCGCGCCCAGCAGGCTCATGAACGGCTGCAGCAGCTGCACCTGGCCCACACGGGCGATCCCGCCCAGCGCCAGGCCCTTGTACCAGAAGAAGAAACCGATGAACATCGAGAACAGCGACACATAGGCGAAGGCCAGCCAGGCCGGTGCCGATGCGGTCACGCCGTATTGCCAGCCCAGCCAGACCGAGACCGGCACCATCACTGGCAGTGACACCACCAGCGCCCAGGCGATGACTTTCTGTCCGCCCATGGTCTGCGCCAGGCGGCCGCCTTCGGCATAGCCCATGGCAGCGGTGAGCACCGCCGCAAACAGGGCGAAATCGGCCGGCTGGAAACTGCCGCCGCCTTCGCGCAGGGCAAAGGCGATCACGATGCCCGACCCGGCCAGCGCCGCCAGCCAGAATCCGGCCGAGGGCCGCTCGCCGAAGCGCAGTGCACCGAACAATGCCGTGGCCAGCGGCAGCAGGCCGACCACCACGGCACCATGCGCGGCCGGAACATGGCGCATGGCGATAGAGGAAAACAGCGGGAAACCCACCACCACGCCCAGCGCCGTGATGATGAGCGCACGCAGTTGCCGGGCATCGGGACGCGGCGCCCGCATCCAGGCCAGCAGCACCAGCGAGCACAGGCCCGCCACCACGGCGCGGCCGAAGGCGACGAAGGCAGGATTGAGTTCGGCCACGGCGATTCGGGTGAAAGGCAGGGTCAGGCTGAAGACGGCCACGCCGACCAGGCCCAGCCACATGCCACGGGATTCGTTGCGCGCCTGGTTGTGCGGCACGGGCGTATCGACGCCGGTTTTTGTAGCTGCCTGCATGAAGGCCGTCCTCTCTTTTTGGAAAACGATATAAATGATTTACGTCTCTTTGCGCGTATCTCAGAACCAGATCGCCAGTGCCGAATACACCGTCAGCACGATCATGGTGGCGGCAAAGACCATGCGCCACAGCGGGCGCTCCAGGTAACGGCGCAAGATCGCCCCGGCCCCCGCCCAGACCGACACGCACGGCAGGTTGATGGCGCAGAACACCAGGCAGTAGATCAGGATGGCCAGCCATGCGGGCTGCTTATGCAACAACGGCATGAAGGCCGAGGCACCGGTGATGGCCATCACCCAGGCCTTGGGATTGGCGAACTGGAACACCGCCGCCGCGGCGAAGGACATCGGTCGGGCCGCCCGCTCACCCGCGCCGGCCACGCCCATGCGGCGCAATTGCCAGGCCAGGTAGAGCAGGTAGGCGCAGCCCAGCGCCTTGAGGATGATCACCAGCTGGGGCAGCGCGACGACCAGCTCGCCTATACCGAAAGCGCATAAGGCCAGCAGCACGCCGAAGCCGAAGGTGATGCCCAGCACGTGCGGCAGCGAACGGCGAAAACCGAACCAGATCCCGGAGGATGTGAGCATGATGTTGTTGGGGCCCGGCGTGATGGAAGACACGAAGGCAAAGGACATCAGCGGCAGCAAGGCTTCGATCATGCGGTCCTCCTTTGTCCGTCCAGTGGCAGCGTGAGGACCCGCGCCGGCGCCAGCAGCGACTCGGCCACGGGCGAGGCACGCATGAGTACGCGGGCGAACACATCGTGATCGACATTGCCACCGGAAAGTGTCACGCCGATCTTGCGGCCGCGCAGGCGGCTGCGGATCTGCAGGGCCGCTGCGAGAGCGCAGGCCCCTGCGCCCTCGGCCAGGTTGTGGGTGGCGATGTAGGCCAGCTTCATGGCGTCCATGACTTCGTCATCGGTCACCGCGATGACCTCGTCGACCTGCGACAGCATCACCTCCAGCGAAGCCTGGTCCGGCACGCGGCAAGCCACGCCATCGGCGATGCGGGTCGATACCGGCGCCTCGATCTTGCGACCGGCCTCGAAGGACAGCTTGTAGGCCAACGCATGCGCGGAGACCACGCCGATGATGCGCGTCTTCAGTCCTAGTGCGTTGCGTGCGGCCACCGCGCCACACATGCCCGAGCCCTGGCCGATGGGTACCAGCACCAGGTCCAGTTCGGGCTGGGCGGCGAACAGCTCCATCCAGTAGGTCGACACCCCCGCCACCAGGTCGCGGTGGAAGGACGGGATCATGTGCAGCCGGCGTTGTGCGGCCAGTTGCTGGGCATGCTCGCGGCTATCCTGGAACTCGCTGCCGTGCTCGACCAGCTCCACCCCCAGGGCGCGCATGGCGGCATTCTTCTCGCGGCTGTTGCCCTCGGGGACGACGATGGTGGCGGCGATGCCGAAGCGGCGTGCCGCCAGGCCCACCGATTGCCCGTGATTGCCCCGGGTGGCCGAGATCACACCGGGGCTGTGTGGCTGCTGCTGCGCCAGGCGATGCAGGTAGACCATGCCACCGCGCACCTTGAAGGCGCCGGTGGGAGCATGATTCTCATGCTTGACCCAGACTTCGGCGCCCAGCGCCTGGTTCAGCAAGGGCCAGCACAGTTGTGGCGTGGGTGCCATGCCAGCATAGACGATACCGGCGGCCTCCTCGATCTCGGCGAGGTTGGGCAGCAAGGTGCAGGCGGCTTGGGTCATGGCATGTCTCCGTCAAACGAATGGTTCATTGGCAAGCCTGGTAGCGGTTACAGCGGGATGGCGTACAACTCGGCATCCTCTTGGGCATCACGCAGGCTCTTGTCATGGAAGTCATCGTAGCCGACAATACCGATACAGTACCTGTACACTTTTCCACTTAATCAAGATTATTGTCACGGCAAAATGACCAATACAGTCAAGCTACTGCGTCCGCGCCAGGGCGATACGGCCCACCCCACCGCCGCCCAGCCGGGCTGGCCCCTGCTGCTGCGCGAGAGCGGCGAATCACTGGTCGAACAGATCGTGCGCGGCATTCGTGCCCGCATCGATGACAAGCTCTTGCGCAGTGGCGTGCGCATGCCCTCGATCCGCCAGTTCGCCGATGCCAACCAGATCTCGCGCTTTACCGTGGTGGAAGCCTATGACCGCCTGGTGGCACAGGGCTATCTGGAGTCGCGCCGGGGCTCGGGTTTCTATGTCAAGGAACGTTCGTCACTGGGGGGCGGCTACGGCCTGGCCGCGGCCCAGGCGCAGGCCGTAGCCGACGCCGGGCGCGGGCTGGATGTGGTCTGGCTGGTGCGCAACATGTTCCGCCAGATGCCGCCGCACAAGATGCCCGGTGGCGGCCTGTTGCCCCCCGACTGGCTCGATGGCGAACTGATCGCCAACGCCCTGCGCGCGGTCAGCCGTGACAATCCCTCGCTGCTGCTGGGCTATGGCACGCCGCAGGGTTTCCTGCCCTTGCGCCAGCAATTGCAGCTGAAGCTGGCCGAGCTGGAAATCGCCGCCGCGCCCGAACAGATCGTGCTCACCACCGGCGTCACCCAGGGGCTGGATACGGTGGCGCGACATTTCCTGCGGCCGGGTGATGTGATCTTCGTCGATGACCCGGCCTGGTTCCTGATGTTCGGCTCCTTTGCCGCGCTGGGCGCCAAGGTAGTGGGCATCCCGCGCCTGGGCGACGGCCCCGACATCGCGCAGCTGCGCGAGCTGGCGGCCGTGCACAAACCCAAGCTGTATGTGATCAACTCGGTGCTGCACAATCCGACCTCGACCTCGCTGTCGGCGGCCAAGGCCTTCCAGGTCCTGCGCATCGCCGAGGAGCACGATTTCATCATCGTCGAGGACGACATCTACTGCGACATGCATCCCGGCTCGGCGGTGCAGCCGGCCACCCGCATCGCCGCACTGGACCAGTTGCAGCGGGTGATCTACCTGGGTGGATTTTCCAAGACGCTATCGGCCAACCTGCGGGTGGGCTTCATCGCCACCTCGCCCGATCTGGCGCGCAGCCTGGCCGACCGCAAGCTGCTCTCCACCCTCACCACCGGCGAGATCGGCGAGCGCGTGACCTACAAGGTGCTCTCGGAAGGACATTACCGCAAGCATGCGGAGCGCTTGCGTGCCCGCCTCAACGGCGCGCGCGACAAGGTGATGCGCCAGCTCGAAAAGCTGGGCATGGAAGTGAGTGATCCGCCGCCCTGCGGCATGTTCCTGTGGGTCGATACCGGGCGCGATACCAATGTCATGACCGAGGCGGCCATGGAACAGGGCTTCCTGCTGGCGCCGGGCAGCCTGTTCTCGCCCTCGCAGCTGCCCTCCACGCGCATGCGCATCAACGTGGCCAGCATGGCCGATCCCGGCATCTGGCGCTTCCTGGAACGGGCGATGGAGCGCTGACTGCAGCGCTCCATCATCCCGCCGGGCCGCGCACTCAGGCCGTCACCAGGTGGATGCGGGCCACTTCCTGGTTGGATGAATTGTAGAAGGCATAGTCGGTGGTACCGGGGAAGTACACGTAGTGGTCCGAACCGTTGGCCATGATCTGCAAGCTCTCGCTGGTACTCATCTTCACCGTCAGCAGGTGCGAGGTGGCGCCACTGGCCAGGCCCATGTTGATCACATCCTGGGCCGTGATGACGATGTTGGTGCCGCTGCCTGAACTCACATCCAGCGTGGTCAGGCCACTGACCTTGTTGGAGAAGTTGCTCAGGGTGAGGCTATTGCCCAGGTCGGCGAAGTGCAAGGTGGTCACGCCTGCCAGCCCGTTGATCGAATCGATGTTGGACACGCCGGTGGTCTCGTTGACCATGTCGCTCTGCGCCCCGGCGGTACTATGCGAACCGGCGCTGACGTTGATCATGTTGTTGCCGCTGCCAACCGTCACCGTGTTGTGGCCGCCATCGAAGACGTTGAAGACATCCGTGCCCGAGCTGGCGCCGCCACCGCTGAGGACGTTGGTGGTGGTGGTGCCGCTGGCCGAGAGTGTGTTGGCGCTGCTGTTGCCGGTCAGGGTGCTGTTGACGTTGGCGCTGCCTTCCAGGTTGGCGATGTTGACGTAGCTGTCGCCGCTGGCATCGCCACTGCTGCCGCCGGAAACCAGGCTGGCGACAATGGCGCTTCCGGTCGAGTACAGATAGCTGACCGTATCGGTGCCGCCACCACCGGTGAAGGTATTGACGTCGCTGTTGGCGTAGAAGGTGTCGTTGCCGGCGCTGCCCACCACGTTCTGGATGTGGGTATAGGTGTCGCCGGTCGCGTAGCCCCCCGTACCGGTACCGTGATACAGGTCGACGGTGACCGCCGTGCTGCCCGAACGCGCGTAGTTGACGGTATTGGAACCGGCACCGCCGTCGAAGCTGTTGGCCACGTTGCTGGCATAGAAGGTGTCGTTGCCGGAACCACCGATGAGGTTGGAGATGTTGTTGAACTGGTCACCCACCGCATAGGTACCGCTGGCGGCCAGGGTATTGGTGAGGTCCACCGTCACGCCTCCGGTGTCGTACTCGTAGCTCACCGTATCGACACCGCCGCCACCGGTAAAGATGTTGGCCTGGGTGCTGGCCTTGAAGAGGTCGTTGGAGGTGCTGCCGATGACGTTGTCGATGTTGACCAGGATATCGCCCTGGGCATCGCTGCCCACGCCGGTGCCGTTCTTGAGATCGATGGTCACGCCACCGGCCGACCCCGCATAGGACGCATAGGTGTAAGCACGGTTGGCGGCGATGGCGGTGATGGTATCGGCGCCGGCGCCCCCTTCCAGTACCGACTGGGTACCGACGGTCGCAAAGCCGGTCAGGCTGTCGTTGTAGGCACTGCCGACAGCGTTCTCGATATTGACGTAGGTATCCCCCTGGGCATAGTTGCCGCTACCCACACCCGTGGAGAGGTTGACCGTCACGCCGGTGGTGCCGTCGCCGCTGGTGGAGAGCGAATAGTTGACCGTATCCGAACCACCCTGCCCGTCGAGCTTGTTGGCATTGCTGCTGGCGTAGAAGGTGTCGTTCTGGTTGCTGCCGATGAGGTTGTCGATATTGAACAGCGTATCGCCCTGGGCATCGCCACCGGTGCCGGTGCCGGCCTGCAGGTTGATGGTCACGCCGTTGGCCGAG
>JAFAMT010000303.1 GCA_019233085.1 Herbaspirillum sp. | reverse complement strand
AGCGAGCTCAAGCTTTCCAGCCGGCAAGAAAAAGCCGCTGAAAACCCGTATCTTGTCAAAAAGAACAAGCCTCCGGCACCTCTCGGTGCCGAAGGCTTTTCTCATGTCCAGCCCTGCCTGGCCTCAGGCGTCAAGCGCCTGGCGGATGCCGGTCACGAAGGCCTGCACGGCCTCGCAGGCCTGCTCGCGGGGGGTGTTTTCCAGCTCGGAGATGATGCGGCTGCCGATCACCACGGCGTCGGCCACGCTGCCCACGGTGCGGGCGGTGGCGCCATCGCGGATGCCGAAGCCCACCGCGATGGGTAGCTTGACGTGCCGGCGGATGGCGGCGATGCGCTCGGCCACTTCGGCGGTATCGATATGGCCGGCGCCGGTCACGCCCTTGAGCGAAACGTAGTAGCAGAAACCGCTGCTGACGGCGGCCACCTGGCGGATGCGCTCCTCGGTCGAGGTCGGCGCCAGCAGGAAGATGGGATCGAGGCCTCGCGCTTGCATCTTGCTGGCGAATTCCTCGCACTCCTCGGGCGGGTAGTCAACCACGATGGTGCCATCCACACCGGCTTGGCTGGCGGCCTCGATGAAGGCATCCACGCCGAAGCGTTCGATGGGGTTGGCGTACCCCATCAGCACGATGGGAGTATGGGTATTGGTCTTGCGGAATTCGCGCACATAGCCCAGCACGTCATGGGTGCTGATGCCGAACTTCAGGGCCCGCTCGCAGGCGCGCTGGATCACCGGGCCTTCGGCCATGGGGTCGGAGAACGGCACGCCCAGTTCAAGGATGTCGACGCCACCCGCCACCAGGGCATGCAGCAGCGGCACGGTCAGCTCTGGGGCCGGATCGCCGGCGGTGATGAAAGTGATCAGGGCCTTGCGCTTCTGCTCGGCCAGCTGGGAAAAGGTGTTTTGGATTCTGGACATGATGGTGAAGTAGTTTGTCGAACCAGCCGGCCACCCCTTGGGCAGCCGGCGCGCATCGGTCAGGGTCGGCGATCAGCCCTGGCGCTGCTGCACGGTATGCATGTCCTTATCCCCGCGGCCGGACAGATTGACCAGCACGATCTGGTCCCGGGGCAAGGTCGCCGCCAGCTTGGCCGCGTGGGCCAGGGCATGGCTGGACTCCAGCGCCGGGATGATGCCTTCGATACGGCAGCAGGTATTGAACGCGTCCAACGCCTCGTCATCGGTGATGCAGGCATAGCTGGCGCGACCGCTATCCTTGAGCCAGGCGTGCTCGGGACCCACGCCCGGATAATCCAGGCCGGCCGAGACCGAGTGGGTTTCGATGATCTGGCCGTTCGCGTCCTGCAACAGGTAGGTGCGGTTGCCGTGCAGCACGCCCGGCGAGCCCAGGGTCAGCGAGGCCGAGTGGCGGCCGGTGTCCAGGCCATCGCCGGCTGCTTCCACGCCCACCAGCTTGACGTCAGGGTAGTCGATGTAGGGATAGAAGATGCCCATGGCATTGGAGCCGCCGCCCACTGCCGCCACCACGTAATCGGGCTGGCGCGAGGCGATCTCGGGCATCTGCTGGATGCACTCGTTGCCGATCACCGACTGGAAATCGCGCACCATCATCGGGTAGGGATGCGGGCCTGCCACGGTGCCGATGATGTAGAAGGTCGATTCGACATTGGTGACCCAGTCACGCATGGCTTCGTTGAGCGCGTCCTTCAGGGTCTTGGAACCGGACTCCACCGGCACTACCTTGGCGCCCAGCAGGTTCATGCGGTACACGTTCTGCAGCTGGCGCTTCACGTCTTCCGCGCCCATGTAGACGATGCATTCCATGCCGAAGCGCGCACAGATGGTGGCCGTGGCCACGCCGTGCTGGCCGGCGCCGGTCTCGGCGATGATGCGCTGCTTTCCCATGCGCTTGGCCAGCAAGGCCTGGCCGATCACGTTGTTGATCTTGTGGGCGCCGGTGTGGTTCAGGTCTTCGCGCTTGAAATAGATCTGCGCGCCGCCAGCCAGCTCGGACCAGCGCTTGGCGTGATACACCGGGCTGGGACGGCCGACGAAATGCTTCAGCTCGGTATGGAACTCGGCAAGGAACTGCTCATCGTGCTGGTAGCGGGCATAGGCCTCGCGCAGCTCGTTCAGGGCCAGGGTCAGCGTCTCGGAGACGAAGCTGCCGCCGTAGGGGCCGAAGTGGCCACGGGAATCCGGCAGGTTGTAGTGGGCCGTCTGGTGCAGGGCGGCGGCGGGAATGGCTTGGCGCTCGGCAACATTGCCGAGGGGACTCAGTTCTTTCATGATGATCCTCTGAAACTCGTTCTGTACGGAATAAGGTGGCTGCTACCCGGAGGTAGTATCGGCCAGGCGCACGGCGCTGATGAAGGCCTCGACCTTGGCGGTATCCTTGATGCCCTTGGCGGCTTCGACACCACTGCTGATATCGACCGCGTAGGGACGAACGCCGGCCACCGCCTCAGTGACGTTGTGTACGCTCAAGCCACCACTCAAAACGGCCCGAGGCGCGAGTTCTTTTGGAATGAGAGACCAATCGAAAACCTTTCCGCTGCCGCCATACTCCTCGACCAGTGTGTCGAGCAGCAGCCCGGTGAAAAACGGGCTGGCAGAGCGATATGCCTGTTCGTATTCTAACAAATCGGCGGGCTTCGTCGAGCTTCCGATGCGCGCTGCCCGCAGGAAGGGTCGGACCACCGCGGCGGCGATGGCGGCGCATTGCTCCGGGGTCTCATCGCCATGGAACTGCAGCACCGTAAGCGGCACGCGGGCCAGCACTTCCCTCACCTCCTCCAGCGTGGGATTGACGAACAGGCCCACCAGGCTGACGAACGGCGGCACCACCCGGCTGAGCTCGGCGGCACGCTGCGGCGTGACGTAACGCGGGCTCTTGGGATAGAACACCAGGCCGACGGCATCGGTACCGGCGGCGACGGCCGCGCCGATGTCTTCTTCACGGGTCAGGCCGCAGATCTTGATACGGGTGCGATGGGTCATGAGCTTGCAGGTCTCCGGGAGAAATGGCTTACAGCCAGGGCCAGGAACGGTTTTCCTGTGGCAGCGCCCAGGCATCGGGATAGTCTACCCGCGCCAGGTACAGTCCGTCAGGCATGAAGGTCGGCGCCGCACGGCTGCGGTCACGCTGGGCCAGCACCTCGGCGATCCATTCCGGCCCCTGCTTGCCATTGCCCACCACGATGAGCGAGCCGACGATGTTGCGCACCATGTGATGGAGGAAGGCATTGGCCTTGAGCGTGAAGACGATCATGTCGCCATGGCGGCGTACCGAGATGCTCTCCATCTTGCGCACAGGCGACTTGGCCTGGCATTCCACGGCGCGAAAACTGGTGAAATCGTGCTCGCCGATCAGGTGCTGGGCGGCGCGATGCATACGGTCGGCATCCAGGGGGCGGAAGGCCCAGCCCGCCTTGCCGGCCAGCAGTGGCGAGCGCACCGCATGGTTGTAGAGCACGTAGTGATAGGTGCGGGCAATGGCCGAGAAGCGGGCATGGAAGCCGAACCTGGTCAGGCTGTCGGCGCCGGCGCGGTCGCTGCCATGCAGCTCCACCGATTGGCTCCCCGCCTGGGCGATGGCGGCATCGTCCACGTAGGGCAGCTCGCAAGCCCAGCGCACGGCAATGGTCGGCGGCAGGAAGGCATTGGTGCCGCGCACCCAGGAAAAGGTATCGCGGGCAATCGGGGTATCGAAATGCACCAGCTGCTCCAGCGCATGCACGCCCGCATCGGTGCGACCGGCACAGGTGGTGGCAATGGCCTGGGTGCTGAAACGCCGCAGGGCAGCTTCGAGCTGGTCCTGCACGGTCTGGCGGTGGGGCTGGGTCTGCCAGCCTTGCCAGGAGGCGCCGTCATACTGCACACCGAGCACCACGCGGCGCAGGCCTTCGGCTTGTGGATTGGTATCTGTCATGGGATGTCGCTGTCTGCCCGCCACGCTGGATCGGCGGGCACACCGGTACGCTAAAAACAAACGGGCAGCTCATGCGAGCTGCCCGCGAGATGAAGCTATTGTAATGGAATCGCTTGCCGGGCCGAACCGCTTGCCCGGACCGGCTCAGCTCAGCGCGGCCATCATTTCCTTGGCACGGGCCACCTGGGTATCGTTGCCGCCACGCATGACCTCCTCCAGCAATTCGCGTGCGCCTTCCTTGTCGCCGATTTCCTCGTAGGCCGCGGCCAGGTCGAGCTTGGTCGTCATTTCGGCTTCGAAGGCGGACTCTTCGTCCTCTTCCAGCAGATTGGTCGCCGACGGAGTCGCGCCCTCGTCGGGCAGGCTCAGGTCGAGGTCGGCCAGGCTCAGGGCCGGCTCGTCGTCCAGGCTGTCCAGCAGCATCGCGGCCGAACTGGCCGCCGTCGATGCGGCCGGCAGGATGGGTTCGCTGGCGTCCGGCTTGGCGCCGTTGTCCAGATCCAGGTCGAAATCGATATCCTTGCCGAAATCGACCGCCGCGCCGGCAGGCGGCGTGGCTGGCTGCTGGATTTCGGCGCCCTTGAAGTCGCTCAGGTCGAACTCCATCGGGGGTTCTTCCTCAGCCACCGGGGCAGGCTCGGGTTCGGCCGGCACACCGCCATACAGCGGGTTGGTCGGATCGATTTCCAGGCCCAGCGCCGCCGTCTTCACCCAGGTCTCGTTGAGGCCGCCGCTGAGTTCATGCAGATCCTGGGCCACCTTGTTGAAACTGGCAACGTCGCTACGCTTGGCATAGATCTCCGCCAGCTTGGCATGCAGTGCCTGGCGCTCGGGCTGGGTCTGCAGCGCGAGCTTGAGGACATCCTCGGCCTGCTCGTCGCGACCGTAGGCGATGTACATGTCAGCCTCGGCGATCGGATCCACCGGGGCCTCTTCAGCCGGGGCTTGCGGGGCCGCAGCAATGACCGGTTCTGCCGGGGTTTCGGGCGTAGCCACCATGGCCGCTTCGGCGGCAGGCTCAGGCTCCGGTTCGGCCAATGCCGCTACCGGCGCGGCTGCAGGTGTGGGCGCAGGTGCGGGGGCAGGCTCAGGCTCGCTGGCCGGCTCGGCCGCTGGTTGATCGGATTTCTTCTTGCGGCGACGCATGGCCAGCACACCACCACCGGCTGCCAGCAGGGCGACGATCACGCCCGCACCGCCCAGCACGTAGGGATTGTCTTTGATCTTGTCGAGGAAGCTGCCGCCGGACTTATCGACGGGCTTGGCTGGCCCGGTGGTCATGGGTGCAGCCGGGGCAGCCGGAGCCGCCATGGGGGCGGGTGCTGGCGCCGGTGCGGCCGGAGCCGCCTCGGCCGGCTTGTCTTCCGGCTTGGCAGCCTGGGCCGCCTTGGCGGCATCGGCTTCCTTCTGCTGCTGGGCAGTCAGGTCGGAGATGGTCTTGTTCTTCAGCTCCAGCAGTTTCTGGAGATTGTCGACG